>JBAZYF010000003.1 GCA_041659505.1 Parcubacteria group bacterium | reverse complement strand
TTCGAGGGTGCTAAGCAGGTGCTGCATGGTTGTCGTCAGCTCGTGTCGTAAGATGTTCTGTTAAGTCAGGAAACGAGCGCAACCCCTATCGCGTGTTATATATGTCACGCGAGACTGCCCAGAACTTTGGGCGTTAGCCCAAAGTAATTTTGAAATCATAATTTTGAATTTCGAATGAATTTTTAATGATTCAATTTCGAATGTTTCAAAATTAGGGAATTATAATTTTATTCAAAATTGATAATTCAAAATTCAAAATTGCTTTGAGAGCGTAGCGAACAAAGTTCTGGGAGGAGGGTGGGGATGACGTCAAATCAGCATGGCCCTTTGACGCCCTGGGCAACACACGTGCTACAATGGACAGTACAAAGGGTAGCCAAACCGCAAGGTGGAGCCAATCCCAAAAAGCTGTTCTCAGTTCGGATTGAGGTCTGCAACTCGACCTCATGAAGTTGGAATCACTAGTAATCGTGAATCAGCTATGTCACGGTGAATACGTTCTCGGATCTTGTACTCACCGCCCGTCACACCAAGAGAGTCGGTAATACCCGAAGGCCCTGTTTCAAAGCAGGGACCACGGTAGGATCGATGATAAGGGTGAAGTCGTAACAAGGCATCCGTAGCGGAAGCTGTGGATGGATCACCTCCTTTCTAGGGAGATATGGTAAAATCGTAGAGTATTCTGCACAAAGACATCCGGTGTCAAAACTGAATGTTGCAGGATATTGATTTTGCCCGCTGGTCGTAATCTTGGAGTAATCCAAGGTAACAGCAAAGGCCGAAACGAGCCAAATAATCGTTAGTTGTAGGACTTGTACAGCTTACACATTGATTCAGTAATGAATCTCTCAGAGGATTTAGACTTCGTTTTTTGGACTAATCGCAAAAGGATGTGATAATTTTGCCACTAGGCATTTTGATGCCCAATTTTCTCGAGGGGAAATTGTGATAAAAAGGAAATATGTGAAACTGAGATACCTACACTTAGGTGTTTTTGTTTTTTATATTTCTTTTTTCTATTTTTTGGTTCTTTTCAGAAAGGAGACGTACGATGCAACAAAAGTTACCCCGCTGGGTGCCTATTGGATTTGTCATAGCCATTCTAAGTAGTTTTTATTTTGGCTATATCCGATTATTTCTTCATCAATAATTATTAGTGAAAGGAGGTGAGAAGTTGAAAGTTTTAACTTTTTGCCGGCTTGCTTGTGCCGCCGGATATTTTGTATTTGCGATTTACGGGGCATAGCCCCCAGATAATAAACCTGACACAGCGTTGTCAGAACCCCCATCCGTTTTTTGGATGGGGTTTTTTATGGGGCAGGTTTTTGTGTTTTTTACCCCGGAACGAGTTCGTTTTGTGGGTGGGTTTTTCAGCATTTTTTGTCCATTGCTCAGCTCGTTGACTAATAACTAATTTTGTGCTAACGTAAAACATCAACAATTAGTTGATAATAGCAGTTCTTTTAATGTGTAACATTCGGGATGAAGTTGCACAGTAACCATTAGGTTGGCAATAAACGGGATGCTATTGTCGACAACAACAGCTGAAAATCAAAGGAGGTTACAATGACTTTATTTTCTGAAAAAAGAAGAGATGCATTTTTTCAAGAATTTCCCTGGCTCAGCAAATATATTTCTCAGAAGCATAGGAAATATATCCAGCAGATTCTAGTTTCACGAGTGGACAAAGACCTGCTGGGAAGAATCATTCTTGAGAAATACATCGATAGCGGTGAAGGTGATGGATATTATCTCTTTGAACGAATCATTCTTCTTGACAAAAATGGGGACATTATAAAGCGGGAGCTTCCTCTGGAAGAATTCAGCTTGTGGAAACCTCATACGTGGAGGAGACATCGTTCTGTCGAAGGTAGGGTAGATTTCTCCCAGACAGTTGCTGAGTGCATCGTGAGCCTTGGCAATGAATCGGACAAGATTGCCTTTATCTTTTCCTCCTTCTGTAATTATTTGGTCATCTACAAGCCTCCCAAGAGATTTAATGTTCAAACTCTTCTGAAGGAGGTGGCGGAAGACAAAAGAAGAAGGGAAGAGGAAGAGAAAAGGAAGGAAGAAGAAGCTTTTATCGCTCAGCGACGGTCTATTAGAGAGGATTGGGATTCTCTGAATCCATAAATAGCTTAATGAACTAAAATGGGAGGGGAAAATGGTTGACGCATATTTGCCAGGAATTGGCGAGGAACCGCAACTGCCGAGTCAAGATGAGTTGCGAAAAGTGTTTAACTTCTATTTCGGGAGTGTCTATAAGGGCATTGACCCTAAAGACCCACTGGCTTTAAAGAAACAATACGAGAGCGCCTACAAGGCCTTGACTGCTCTGCTCTCCAAGGGGTCAAAGATTGAACCAATGCCAACATCCCCTGAAAATTTGCCTGAGCCGACTAAAGATGACCTGGCAGAGGTGGAGGCTTCTTGCGGGATATATGTCGTTGCCCTTGTTGGCTGCGTCAGAGGCATGGCAAGCGTGTTCTTGCAATAGGAGTCGCTCAATAGTGATTTTATCTTGGGGTGGTAGCAAGTTTCGCTATCACCCTGTTTTTATTTTCAGAGGCGAATAGGACTAATCGCAAAAGTTTGTGACTTTTGATAAGAACACCTCGAATGGTGTTTTTTGCGTTGACTAACCGCTCCGCTCTGTTTTACCGCCACAGCTGGCGGTTTTTTGCTATATCCTCCGTTCCCCGCTGGAGTGGATAACTCGCCTTGACTTCCTCTGCCACGAAGCTAATATGTCACTGACCTAAATATTAGCCACAAAATTTATGACCAAAGCCAAGTTTCTTATCTTTGAAAAAGTAAGAAAAAGCTTATCAATTCCAGGGGAAAACGCTATAATCAAACCATGCGTAATCAATACAAAACAATCTTTTTTGACTGGAACAAAACCCTCTCTCATTCTTTATTCTGGAGTCAGTTGGCTGATCCGAAACACGAACGGCGCGCGTGGCACAAAAACATCATTGATTATATCTTTGTCAAAAATAGATATTTGATTGATGAGTGGATGCGAGCTAAGTTTGACGAAAGATATGTCGCCAAATTGATTTCCGAAGAATTTGGTTATCCGGACAATTTGATCCTGAAAGATTTGGCGGAGAGTTGCCAAAAAATGCAACTGGTCAGCGATGAGGTTTATGACTTAGTTGCTCAGATTAGAAAACGGGGGACTCAATGTGTGATTGCGACGGATAATATGGATACGTTTTTGAAGTATACCAAGCCGGCACTAAAACTGGAAAACTATTTTGATGATTTTTTAGTTTCCTTTGAACAAAAAATACTGAAATTTGATGTGAAGAATAACTCTATCCCATTTTTTGATGATTACCTAAAAAAGCATAAGCTAAGCTATGAAGATGTTTTACTAATTGATGACTGCATAGACAAAAGTGGAACATATGCTAGACTTGGCTTTAGGGTACTTCAAGTTTTTAGCCCGGATGATTTTTTGGAGAAATTGAGAAAATGCGTTATTCAACAAGATAGCCTATGAATATGATAATTGATTCTCACGTTCATCTTTCAATATTTGATAATAATGTTATCTCTTTGCAGGGAGCGTTAGATTTGCTTTTGGAAGAAATGGTTAAAAATAAGATAAACGCCGCCATCATTATTCCGGATAATATTGAAGGTAGCGAAAAAATCGCTGATTTGGATAGGGCTGTTGAACTGATTGGAGAGTGTAAAAATCTGTATTTGCTTGGCAGTCCGCAAATTGTCCAAAGGGGCTCAAGTGAATTAGAAAAATATCAAAAAATCATAGAAGAAGGAAAAATTAAAGGACTTAAATTTTTTCCCGGTCATGATCCATATTACCCGACGGATGATAGGTGTCTGCCGTATTATGATGTGTGTCAGAAGTTAAATGTGCCTGTATTATTTCATACGGGAGAAAATTCAGGTGATAGTGAATGCGCCAAATGGAATGATCCAAAATATATCGTAGAAGTTGCCAAAAAATATCCGAAGCTTAAAGTTATTATCACGCATTACTATTGGCCAAAAATGGATTATTGCTATGATATAACCAAAGACATTCCCAATATTTATTTTGAAATTGCCGCCATGGCTGATGCGGAGGTGGTCAGGAAAAGTGGAGGCATAGAAAAAGTTAAAGAAATATTAAGAAAAACTATTGCTGATAGGCCGGATGAGGTAATTTTTGGCACTGATTGGCCGATGTGTAAAATCGATGAACATATTCAATTAGTGAAGGAATTGAATTTGAGTGATAGCGTTGAAGAACAAGTGTTTAGTGATAATGCGAAAAAAATTTATTGTTTGCAGATATGAAAATAATACTGAGGGTTGAATCATTTCAGGAAACACTAAGCGCCAGCATGTGTGGTCCAGCTTCGCTTAAAATAGTTCTCGGCTATTACGGTGTGGAAAAAACGGAAAAAGAATTGGCAAAACTATGCGAAGTGAAAAAAGATCTGGGCACTGATGCGCAAGGAATTAAAGGAGCAGCGGAAAGCCTGGGATTTAAAGTGGAAATAAAAAACAATAGCAGTTTTGGAGATATTGAAAAATGGCTAGAAAAAGGTGTGCCAGTGATTGTGAATTGGTTCACGCGGGGCAGAATAGATTACCCTGACTCAAATGTGCCGGATGGCCATTATTCAGTCGTGACGGGCTTAGACGAAAAATATATCTATCTGCAAGATCCGGAAATTGGCAAAATCAGAAAATTGGAAAAAGATGATTTTCTCACAGTATGGTTTGATTTTGGTGGAAAATATATCAAAGCTGATGAGCTAATCATTCAGCAAATAATTGCAATTTATAAATAATCCTATGCTAACAAAAATCGAAAAATGGAAAGAATTGTCGCGCGAAGTGGTTTTTCAAAAATATGGTCGAAAAATCGAGAAAGTGATGTTTCAATTTCCTGATGGGACGCAGAGTGATTATTACATTAAAAAAGAAGGTCCGACGATTTGTATCTTGGCGCTGACGAAAAATAACGAAGTGATTCTGGCAAGGCAATTTCGACCGGGACCGAATGAAATTCTCCTGGAACTTCCCGGCGGCGGAACGGAAAGCGGAGAGATGCCAGAGCAGGCGATTGAGCGTGAACTGCTTGAAGAGACGGGCTATCGTGGAAAAATTCAGTTTGTGGCAGAAATTTTAGATGATGCTTATTCGACGATGCGTCGGCGCTGTTTTGTGGCGACAGATTGTGAAAAAATGGCGGAGCCGAAAAATACCAGTTCGGAAATTTGTGAGACCATTCTTCTGACTATTCCTGAATTTCGTAAATTGCTTCGCGCCGGCCAACTGACTGATATCGAAGTGGGGTATTTGGGACTAGATTATTTGAACTTGTTGTAGAAATAAAGCCATTACTTTGTACTAGGAATTCTAAAAAATTTATGATCGAATATATCCTCCAAGGCGGTGGAACGAAAGAATTTTCATTCAAAAAATACATCAATCTCTGGAAATCTCTAAACCTGATTCCGAGAAAATCCAAGGTGTTAGTGGTTTTTTTCGCTAGACCAAAAGAAACTTGGGAAATGCTTTACAAAAAAACAAAAAATTCTAATTTTGTTTTTGGAAGATGGGATATTGAATATGTTTTAGCCTCGGATAATTCAAATGAATTTATCAAACAAATCAAAGAGTGCGACGTGATATCTTTCCGAGGAGGCAATACCCCGAAGCTTCAGAAAAGGTTAGCGGAAATTTCTGATTTTAGACAACTCTTGGAAGGAAAAATTACTATCGGCTCTTCAGCGGGCGCACTTGTGTTTGCGAAATACTATTATGACCAAGATTATGACCAGATTTTTGAAGGCTTGAATTTTCTGAATATAAAAATGATTACGCATTATAAATCAAAGGGAGAATATGCCGCTTCTAGTGGAGATGACAAGCTAAAAATGTTAAAGAGCTATAAAGAGGAATTGCCAGTTTATGCAATTCGGGAAACGGAATTTGTAGTAATCAATGAATAAATCGAGCGCCGTCATCAACTAATAGTGAACAAATTTTCTAGAAGCTTCTATAGAGGCCTCTATAGAAGCTTCTATTTTTAGCGGATAACAAATGATGTCTAAGTTATGCTTTTATGAATAGAGCTTTATTTGGGCAAAGATTTGCGCTATACTGAATATATGGAAACTTCTAACGTAAAATTGGTCGTCTTTGTTCCACTATCCCACGCGGATATTGTTCGCAAAGCATTGGGCGAAGCGGGAGCTGGCAAGATTGGCAACTATGATTTTTGCTCATTTTCTTCGCGCGGGATCGGTCGCTTTAAGGGCAATGAAAAATCTAATCCGACAATCGGCGAAGCGGGAAAGTACGAAGAAGTAGAAGAAGAACGAGTTGAAGTTATTGTGCCGAGGGAAATTTTGGAAAAAGTTATTAATAAAATGAAATCCGTGCATCCTTATGAGGAAGTCGCTTTTGATATTTATCCGATAGAAAATTAAGATTATGAAAATAATACTTGCGTCTGATGTGAGCTTTCTTTTGAAATATGGGTATGCCTTGACTGGTATTCCTAAAGATCAAATGAAAATCGGCTATATCACCACCGCTGCTAAAGGTGCGCGGGATAAATCTTTTTTTGAAAATGTAAAAAATATAATCCGGGCTAATGGGTATGATTTTGAGGAAGTTGACATCGAAAGTAAAACAAAGGAGGAGTTGAAAAGTTTTTTTAAGGACAAGAATGTGATCCATATGGAGGGTGGCAATACTTTTTATTTATTAAAAGCAATACGAGAGACTGGATTTGCTGAAATGCTAAAAGAGTTGCTCGAAGAAGGCAAGGTTTACATTGGCACAAGTGCCGGCGCTTATATTATGTGTCCTTCTATTGATGTTGCAAACTGGGATAAGACCGGCAAAAGCAGATTCGGGCTCACTGATTTTACCGCTCTAAATTATGTTCCATTTGTTTTGAAAGTTCACTATACCAACGAACAAGAAATGAAAGTTAAGGAGGGTATGCAAACTTTAAAATATCCAATCCGCATTCTCAAGGATGGGCAGGGCATATTTTGTGAAGATGGAACTTGCAAATTTGTTGGGGATGGGAAGGAGATAAAATTATTGTGAGCAAAATTAGAGAAAAAATAAATAAACTGATTCAAGCTATTGTTCCGCTTGATGAGATAGAACGAGAACATCAGAAGGACGTTTTGGATTGGATTGCCAGCGGCGTGGAAATTTTTCGCATTGAAAAACCAGCCACACCCTTGAAGCACTTGGTCAGTTATTCGGTTTTAGTTGATTTCAAAGAAAGAAAAATTTTATTGCTAGATCATAAAAAAGCATTGATAAAGCTTCCCAGCGGAGGGCATATCAACAAAAACGAGCTACCACTTGAAGCAGCCAAACGAGAACTGGTTGAAGAATTAGGAATCGAGCCTGCGCCTGCGTTTGGCGCTTCAGAGATCCCATTATTTATTACTGTGACGGAAACGGTCGGTTTGACTCCCGGGCATATTGATGTTAGTTTGTGGTACGTTTTCAAGGGAGACTCAAGTTTGAAGATTAACGACGAAACTGATGAATTCAAAAAAGAATTTGGTGGCTATCATTGGCTCGGTTTTGAAGAAATTCTCTCAATGTCGATTGAAGAATTTGACCCTAATATGCATCGGTTTGTTGAGAAATTGAAGATCTCCTCAAATAATTGAGAGCCGTCTTCTACTAATTTAATCCTAAAATATTACTTAGGAGCCGTAAATGAGGCCAAAGTGAGGGAGGTGATAAATGACAAGTATTTTTATTTTATTCTTGGAAACTTGGTTAGATAGGCTGCTAAAAATAGTCGAGCGCAATTAGATGTGATAATTGTTTTTTGATAATTAAAGTGTTATATTATAAATAGCGAGTTGCTTAATTTTAAATTATTTTTATTCATATGAATGATTGGCTAAATAATCACCAAGGACTACTTGCAATTATCTCAGTTGGGATAACAATTATAGGTTTTTTTATTACAAATAAAAATATTACAAACAAAAAACAAGTTCAAAAAAGTGGAAAAAATTCTCAAAATAATCAAGCGGGGAGGGATATAGATATCAAATAGCTTATGAACGAGAGGCAACGTATAAAATCAGGAGATAGATGTACCAATAATCAAGCTGGAGGCGATTTAATAATTAATTATAATAATGATGTTGCAGAGGAACAGAAGGATTATGGTATCATAGGTGAAATTTTTGATTATTTACTTCAAGGCGAATCTGTATTTTTGGGTGAATCAGATTTTAATGATCAGGTCTGGGGAAATGGCTTGGGCAAAATCCCTATTAATTTTTCTGGAGATTCAAAAATAACTATTGAAGAGTTAGTAAGGAAAACCTACAGCAAAATAATTTCAGTTGGACAATTCGTTAATGATCAAAGAGAACTCGGAGATGAAAAGATCGATTATCTTGTTATTAAGATACAAAAGCTATTTAGAGATATAAAGAGCGCAGAGAATCATTATGTTCCGATTGAGAAGGTATCAATCATAGAAAATATGGCATTGGATTTTCTCCCGAAATCAAAACGTGAAAATCCTGAATATTATTTCAATTCTCTTGCTGTTGCGTTATATTTTTTTGAAAGGTGTGATTTTGGTAAAAAATAAAAAATTATGGTTATCCCCTCAAAACATGAAAATCTTCAAAGAAATCTGCTTGTTGTTGGAGCAGACATCCTGTCTTTCTTGAAAAAGAAGCAATATAATGTGGAAAATTTATTCCAGGAAATTAGACAAAAAAAGTCCATAGGGATTGATCAATTTTATAATATACTTTCGTTTCTCTATACCGCAGAATTAATTGATTTTAATGATTTTAGCATTTCTATAAAAAATAATTATGTTTCTTAGCAAGCTTTATTCAGAACCAAGTGGATTATTTGAGTCAATCGAATTTGTGGATGGCTTGAATTTTATATTTGCCAAAAAAGACAATAAGAGTGATAAGAAAAAATCGTTAAATGGCATAGGAAAATCACTTTTATTAAATCTACTTGATTATTGCTTATTGTCCTCTGAGACTCAGCATATCAAATCAGCAAAAAGTAATAACGAGCTGGACGATTATAGCGTTGTTTTAGAATTTATAGTAGATGATAAAATCTATGTAGTCAAAAGATCTTTCAAGACACCAAATCAAGATATTTTATTTGGTGAAAAAGACAAAGAATTGAAGTATTATGGCAATACCAAGAAAGACAAAGAGCTTAGTCGAATCCTTTGTGATCTTATTTTCAAGGACGCAAATTACAATGGAAAATATTCCAATGAATGGTTAAGAAAGTTATTACCATTTTTTATAAAAAATCAGTCTACAAATGCAAAAGTTAACTTTAAGGATCCCATTAAATTTCTACACAATAACTCAAAGGAAGAGGAATTGATCCCGCTGCATCTGTTTTTAATGGGTATTGATAACACGGTTTTCTATAGAAATTTTGTTGTTTGCTCGGACATTAAGGCCTTGAGACCTGCCATAAGGGAGGTCACGAACCTCGTTCAAGAAAAATATGGATTAAATGATATTTCTCAGGCGGAAAGTGAAATTGATAAACTAAAATCTCAAATCAGCAGCTTAGAGAAAAACATTGACAGCTTCAAGCTGGCAGAACAGTACGAAGATGTAGAAAAAGAAAGCAACAAGCTTACATCTCAAATTAAAGAGTTATGGCATGATAATTACTCAGATAGGAGAAAAATAGAATTTTATGAGGAGAGTTTTTCATTAAAAGATGATGTAAATGTTGCAAAAATAAAAAAAATATATAGCGAGCTGAATGAGTTGTTGGCTGGAAATATTAAAAAAACATTAGACGATGCAATAAATTTCAGGAAAGCGATTTCTCAATCAAGAAAGGATTTTCTTTCTTCAGAAATTCACTCGCTAAAGGAATCCATAAAGGACAAGAGTAATAAGATTAATGAACTTGAGGAGAAAAGGTCAAAACTTTTCCAGTTTTTAAGTGCGAAAAAAGCAATTAATGATCTTTCGGAAGCATACATGAATTTAAGTAGAAAGAGAGATGAAATGAGCGATCTAGATGGACGAATTAAAACATATCGTGATTTAAGAAATGAAATGGCTGAGAGGGAAGTAGAAAGTGCGAAATTGTATGTTGAAATAGAAGCTTTCTCTCAAAAAATTAAAAAAGAGTTATCAGAATTTAGAAATGTTTTCTTTGAAATTCATGATGCTATATATGTCGAAAATGAAGGAGATTCAGCTTTTATTTTTAGTCCGAAAAAACGTAAAGATTCAAGAATCGATATGAATGTTGTCCTTTCTTCGGATCTTTCTTACGGGAAAAATAAAGGAAGAACGTTAATTTATGATTTGGCGATTCTATTTAATGCGATTAGAAGAAATTTATGTGGCCCGAAGTTTTTGGTGCATGATGGTATCTTTGACGGAATAGATAAGGCACATTTTATCAGTCTGTATGAATTTTTAGAAAATTTGAGCAAAACCGGGACTAAATTCCAATACATTGTAACTCTAAATGAGGAGGGGACACTTAATGATAATTTTGGTAATTCAGATAAGGTTAATCCAGAAAAAATATCTGAAGAATCGATTATCACTCTTACGCCATCAACTCCATTGCTTGGAAAAAATTGGAAGTAAATTATTTTGAAACCACCCTCCCAGGGTGGTTTTTTCAGGGGTGTCTGATATAATCGAGTTATATAAAATAATAAAAATTTATTTAATTAAATCTATGGAAAAACAATTTATCGACAAGCTAGCCTACATCCATCTCAAGGATGAAAAAGTATTGGAAACTTTAAGCAAGGGAAAAGATACGTGGTATATCCCCGGCGGTAAACGGGAGAAGGACGAAACTGACCAGGAGGCTTTAATCCGCGAGATCAAAGAAGAGCTCTGTGTTGATCTTGTTCCTGATACAATAAAGCATTATGGAACTTTTGAAACGCAAGCACACGGCAAGCCCTTAGGTACTGTTGTTCGCATGACATGCTGCACTGCTGACTATAAGGGCGAATTAAAGCCTGACGCTGAAATAGAGAAAATGGCCTTTTTCACTTATTCTCAAAAACCAATGACTTCTCCCGTTGACCACCTAATTTTTGACGATTTATACTCTAAAGGGTTAATCAAATAAATTTTTTGTTACAATGGACAAAGTATTGATTATCGGAATAAGCGGAACTGGCAAAACGAGATTGGCAAGAAAATTATCCGATTTTTCAAAAATTCCAGTCACTCATTATGACGAGTTTGTTTGGGGCGAAAATTGGAAAGAAATAGATGAAAAAATAGTGGAACAAAAATTAGAAGAGATTATTAAAAAGGATAGGTGGATTATTGAAGGCTTTATCCACCCAGCTGCCAAAAGTAAATTGAAAAATGCAGATACTATAATTTACTTGGATTATTCTGGCTGGCAGGCATTTTGGGGTGGTTTAAGCAGGTGGTGGAGATGTCGAGGCAAAACTAGACCGGAAATGGCGGCGGGGTGTATTGAAAAATTTGACTGGAATTATTTAGAAGTCATGTGGAAAAGAGCGGAAAGACCGGAAATAGAGGAGGCTCTAAAAGGTTTTGAAGATAAAATAATCCACATAAAAAATAGAAGCGGTACGGATAATTTTCTTGCCAAACTGTTTGCGGGGGAAAAATCGAGGACGGTCATCGACTAAATTGACTAAATTAATACATCTATGCAAAACCCAAAATACATCGAACTTAACACAAAAGACGGGTTGACTCTTCCTGGGCTTTTGTATGTGGGGAAAAAGTCCAAGAAAGTTGCTATTATGCTCCACGGCAATGGGAGCTCGTCGGTTTTTTATGATGAAGTGCAGAATCGAATATTGGCAGATGCACTAGAGAAGCGGGGGATCTCGAGCCTCTTTTTCAATAATCGCGGCGCGCATATTGTCAAAAAACTGAATGTGAGAAGGTGCGGAAAAATAGAAAGAATCAGATATGGGACGGCCTATGAAAAGATAAAAGAATGTGTGGAAGATATTGATGGGGCGATCAGTTTTCTCAAAAAATTAGGCTTCGAAGAGTTCTTTCTGATTGGCGAGTCTACGGGAGCCAACAAAATTTGTGTGTATAATTTCTACAAACCAAAAAACCAAATTGCCAAATACGTTTTGCTTTCCGGTGGAGATGATACGGGGATTTTTTGTGAGATGCTGGGAGAAAGAAAATTTTTTGCAATGCTGTCCAAAGCCAAGGAAAAAATTAAAGTGGGCAAAGGCACTGAAATCATGCCAGAACTGTTGGGATATGATCTTATATATTCCTATGCCAGTTTTTATGACACAGCGAACCCGGACGGAGATTATAACACGTTTCCATATTACGAAGTTATGAATAAAATTAACTTGTCGACAAAAGAGCGTTTCCGACATTTCAAATCAATCAAAAAATCTACGCTGGTCGTCTATGGTGAGATTGATGAATTTTCCGGAGTGGATGTCAGAAAGAGTGTGGACATTTTAAAAGGCTACAAATCAGATTTTAGTTATGAAATTGTGAAAGGCGCCGATCATTCATTTAGAAATCACGAAGCAAAAATGGCGAAAATTGTGGCTGATTGGTTGTGAGTCGAGGACCGTCTTCGATTAATAATATTATGCGAAATTTTTTCAACCAACTATTTCGAAATATCCTGAAGATTTTTTCCGGGTATAATTTGCTCTGGCATTTTTTGGCGATTGCGCTCACTTACATTATTGTGGTCTCTGGGTTCGACTGGAAATTTTTTCTCTATGCCATCACTGTCGCTTGGCGGGCTGATTTTTTTCCTGCCTTGGCGCTGGGAACGACTTTGCCGGTGCTTCTTCCGCTTATTTTGATTTTGGTTGGATTACTTTTGAAAAATAGAAAAGCATTGAAAGTTGGAGTGGCGGTAGCGCAAGCGGCTCTTCTTGGTGTGCTCATTTCCAGTTTCTATAAAGCTTTCACCGGAAGAATCCAGCCGCCCGGTCACTCGCATGCGGCGATTATTGATGGCAGTAAATTGGTGGACATTAGCCATCAGTTTCAGTTTGGCTTTTTGCGCCACGGCGTTTTTTGGGGTTGGCCATCATCGCACACGACCATTGCTTTTGCCATGATGGTCACCATTTGGGTCATGTTTCCCAAAAACAAACTTATCCGCACCATCGCCCTGGCCTATGCTTTCTATGTCGGCATCGCTGTGGCGATGACCAGCATTCACTGGTTTTCTGAATTCGTCGCTGGTGCTATCATTGGATCAGTGATTGGTATGGTTGTTGGCAGGAGTTTCTTGAAGGAATCAGAACGTAATTAAATAACAAAATATTTAAAATCATGAAACGAGCAATCATTGTCCATTGTTGGGAAGGATATCCGCAGTATTGCTGGTACTCTTGGGTCAAAAAAGAACTGGAAGCAAAAGGTTTTCAGGTTGAAGTGCCGGCTTTTCCAGAAACGGAAATGCCAAAGATGAATCAGTGGGTGCCGAAACTGCAAGAAGTGATTAGCGCGCCCGATGTCGAGCTCTATCTTATCGGGCACAGCATCGGTTGTGCTACGATTATGCGTTATCTGGAAACACTCAAAGAAACGGAAAAAGTCGGTGGCGTGGTTTTTGTGGCTGGATTTAATGAAAACGTAGGATTTGATGAAATCCAAAATTTTTTTGAAACGCCGATCGATCTTGCGAAAATTAAAAGCAGATCGAAAAATGGGTTCGTGGCAATTCATTCCGACGATGATCCTTATGTAGATTTGAAATATGCAAATATTTTCAAAGAAAAACTAGGGGCGGAAATTATCATCAAGCATAACGCCAAGCATTTTTCTGGGGCGATTGAAGGAGAAGACTCTTGCTTGGAGTTGCCAGATGTTGTTCAAAGTATCAATAAACTATCAAAATAAGCTGATAATATGTCTGACAAAATTTTACTTCTCCCCGGTTGGATGACCGGACTGAAATTATATCACGAGTCTGAAAATCTGAGCGTCCAAATCGGTACTTTTGATGCAAGCAATAATAGCAATCACATCATCGGGCTAAGTTTGGGTGCGCTTTCGGCTTTGCGAGATTGGGATGGGAAAGGAAAATTAATTTTAGTCAGCCCACCTTTGCCGAGAAAAAATATTTTCCGTTGGTTTTTGAATTGGGTAAAATTTATTTCTACCGAAGGGCTATTCTTTGAGCGACAAAAATATTCACTGAATCCTTTTTGTTATATATTGGAAATCGTGCGGTGCGTGAAACTTTTGCAACTTGATTTTTCCCAGAAGTTAGAGAGTATTCCTAAAGAAAACTTAATCATGATCAGAGGAAAAAACGATCATTTTATTTGTAGCGATGAGGCGGTACAATTTATGCGCGCCAAAGGCTTCTCGGTCATTGAAGTGGAAAATTGCGGACACAATTGGTGCGAGGAACTGGAGCGGGAAGTTATCAAGTGCTGAGCCGTTGTCAATTTGTGCTTTATCAAAAACCTGTCTACTAATCGGCAGGTTTTTTAGTGTTGACAAGATTGTAATATGGGTATATATTCATAACATAGCTTGAGCGAAATAAACTAAACTAGAAAGGCAGGTGATAAATATGCCACAATTAGATAAGACAGGACCTCTAGGCGCAGGACCGGGAACTGGCAGGGAAATGGGTTCTTGCGGAGGAGGTAAGGGCTTGGGACGAGGCTGTGGAAGTGGGCTTGGCCGAAGAAGATTTAATGCTCTGACAACGGCGGAGAAAAAAGAATTACTGAAATCGGAGATTGAAGATTTAAGGCAAGAGCTGCGGATGGCAGAGGAAGAGCTGAAGGGGCTGGAAAGTGAATAATTTTCTTCTGAAAATAGTCTTTCTCTTTCTTTGGCTGTCAAAGAGGGAGAAGCTTGTTTTTAGTGGTATAATATAATAAATTAAGAAAAATTATATGGTAAGGCCAAAAATATGTCGAAGGCTGAGGTTCAAGCCCAAGGCTCATTATTTCAAACCGCAGGGAATTCCCATGCATCAACTGGATGAAGTGGTTTTGACCAAGGAAGAAATGGAAGCGCTGAAGCTTAAGGATTTTGACGGGCTCGAGCAGACAGAATCAGCCGAAAAAATGAACACTTCGCAGAGCACTTTTCAGCGAATCTTAGCTTCCGCCAGAGTGAAAGTTGCCGAAGCGATTGTCAAAGGCAAAGCACTAAGAATTGAAGAATAAAAATGGGTGAGGTATAATAAAACCAAGCTTAATTATTAACAAAAAATATATGCAAGGATTCAATGCGAACATCGAAAAAGACACTTTGGAAAACACCGATTTCCGTCGTGTGCTTTACACTGGTAAACATAGCCAGTTAGTGCTTATGAGCCTCAAGCCGAAAGAAGAAATTGGCATGGAAGTGCACGAGGAAAATGACCAATTTTTTCGCTTTGAAAAAGGCGAGGGCAAATGCATCATCGATGATAATGAATATGCCCTGCGAGACGGCGTCGCAATCATTGTTCCGGCCGGCGCCCAGCACAACATCATCAACACTTCCGAAACCGAAGAGCTAAAAATGTACACCATTTATTCGCCGGCGCATCATAAAGATGGAATTGTCAGAGCCACTAAAGAGGAGGCGGAAAGTAATGAAGCGGAATTTGACGGCCAGACAACGGAATAATTATTCTTCCCATGTCTAAGAAAAAGCGCCTAGCCATGAGTTAAGCGCTTTTTTTGTGGCAAAAAAGGAACTCAGCTCCCTGTGCTGTTTTGTGTCTAGTCTAAAGCTAAGTGGACAGAAAGAATATAAGCATGGCGAATTTCGCCGGGTAGAAAAAGAAGAAATACGGAAAGGCGAAATTTCTGGGTGGTTCAAAGAGGAGTTTGAAATGACCTGAAACAAGTTGACTTTTTACTTGGAAATGTCACTACTATCAGCTTGGCATTCTTTGAGCAGTTGCGCATGGGCGCTCTTGACACAAATGAGAAGATGAATTAATATGTGTATATATAACACTAAGTGGGGAAGCATATTTAAATAGTATGATTACAAAAAAATACAAATTTGCGGTTATAGCGGTTGATGTGGTAATTTTCACTATCATTGATAATGAGCTTCAGGTGTTGCTGATTAAGATGAAAAAAAAGCCGTTTGAAAAATATTGGGCGGCGCCTGGCGGACTAGTTGGTCCTGAAGAATCGACTAATGACGCAGCCAAGAGGATTCTGTTGGAAAAAACGGGCTTAGGTGATGTTTATCTGGAGCAGCTCTATACTTTTGGCGAAGTAGATCGCGATCCGTTTGGGAGGGTGGTTTCCGTCGCCTATTTTGCCCTAATTCCCTGGGGCAATCTTGATCTGAAAACTACGGAAGAATATGCTGGAGTTCAGTGGTTTCCGATAAGTAAATTTCCGGCGCTGGCGTATGATCATGCGGAGATAATCGCAACGGCAATCGGCCGTCTAAAAGCCAAATTAGAATACACAAACATCGCCTATGGTCTACTATCTGAAACTTTCGCGCTGAGCGAATTACAAAACATTTATCAGATCATTTTGCAAAAGAAACTGGACAAACGAAATTTTAGAAAAAGGATTCTCTCGTTGGGAATAGTAAAAAAGAGCGGAAAACAAAGAAAGGGTCTTCCGAGCAGACCGGCTGATTTATATACCTTTACCCAAAAGAAGGCAAGTATGATCCAGATCTTATGATCCGTTTCGGAGGTTTTTTGCAGTCAGTTTCTCCTGTTTTTATTTTCATAATAGTAAGTGTAAAAAATACGTGAACATAGCTGGAAAGACTCGTTGATATTGTAGTTTCTATTAAGTGGCACTTTTCCCAGATTCAAAAAAGAAATATAAGAAATCTTGACTTGATAGGGCGCTTTTAATCAATAGAAGCGTGCTATCAGGCCAATGCAGTTCTTTAAAAACGTATCTATTATCTTGGTCTGGGTAGGATACGAATTATCACTGAGTCGAAATCGGGTGATTAATATGATTTGGGAATGGGAGGTTTTGAGTGTAAGGGGTATTGACAAATCTAGAAGTATGATGTATCTTTCGGAGTTCAGTTAAAAATGCGGTTTGCACTTCTGTGAGGCGATTATTTGGCTGAAAGATCATTGACAAATTGAAGAATTGGAAAAACAGATTTTACGAAGAAAAATCACTTATATAGGGAGGAAGAAAAGGAATGGATTATCGGTTCAGAATCGCGTCGTTCCCGGGAAACGATCATAAGCGCGTCGGAAAAAACAACCAGGACAGTCTTTATTTCGATCGTGTAACCGTCGAAAAGACGAATTACACCTTTGGGGTAGTCTGTGATGGTTGCTCGGCCGGTGCGCGTAATGAAACGGGAGCACATCTCATGGTCAGCTATATTGCCAGTGAGATTCCAATGATGTTGCAGGTCGGCGTACCGATGGAAGAAATTCCTGGAGCACTGTTCTCGCGTTGCATCGGATATCTTTCGGCGATAGCGTCGATGACCAGTATAGGTGATCCGATCAAAAGGATTAACTTTATCATCAACCATCTACTCTGTACCATCATCGGATTTATTACGGACAACGAGAGAGTCATATTCTTCTCAGCCGGGGATGGGGTGCTTGTCATTAATGATCAATTCATACAGATTGATCAAGACAACAAGCCGAGATATTTGGGGTACCATTTAGTTGACCGCAAATATCTGACAGCCAAAGACGGAATCGTGCCGGATGCCTTCATGGTGCAGACTTATCAGATGAGTTTTATCAATCGTTTCGCAGTTTGCTCTGACGGCATGTTGCCGGAAGCAGCGGGCGCCCTTTGGGGTCACACGGAAGATAAACTGGGAGTGCAGCGGGCGTTGAAAGTCCTCTCGCTTCGTAAGCTTATTTTCAAAGATGATTGCAGTGCAATCATCGTGGAAAAAATTTCGGCAAGCGGTGAGCTGGTCGGCAGTCTCAATTCCGGTGACGGAGTCGGATTATCGACAGAGCCCAAAGGAGGCGACCATGGCAGTAGCTAAAAGTACGGTTAAGAATAGAGATTGCTATGTCGGTCAAGGACAGGATCGCCAGCGTGTCGATATTGATCAGTCGCAAGTCATCGGTTCAGGTGGCGAAGCGGTTATCATCGGCGTTGGTGGCAATAAGGCTCTGAAGCTGTATCACCAACCGACAGCGGCAAGATCAGAAAAGCTAGGCTACATTTTTCAGAAGGGATTGAAATTCCCTGAAACAGTCTTCGGGCCGGAAGCTCCGGTTTATCGGAATAAAACTGACAAGGGGATTATTGGTTTCCAGATGAGTTTGATGCCAACCGGTGCCGAACCATTGGCGATGCTGATGCGGCAGGATTTCTGCACTCAGTATCGCGTCACCAACCAGATGAAAGCCAAGATCTTTTGCAATATGCTTATGGGTCTTGATGGCATTCATAAGGCTGGTAATACGACAGTGGGTGATCTCAATGATCAGAACCAGCATTTTGATCTGCATAAATTACTGATTTATTGGATTGATGCGGATAGCTGGCAGATTGGCAACAACTTTCCTTGCAGTGTCGGTTCGGATGATTATCTGACGCCGGAGCTGTATGGGATCGATCTGGCGAAGCAAGCGATGTTCAAGCCCGAACATGATTACTACTCTTTTGCGGTACTCTTGTTCCGGGCGATCATGATGGCGCACCCCTTCGGGAGTGGTTTCCATCGTTCGCACGTTTCCCTGTTCGAAAGAGCCAAGCATGGCCTGACCATTCTCGACAAGGATGTGCGGTTTCCCAAAATGGCAAACCCGCCGGAAATTATGACTGATGATCTGATCAATCTGCTCCTCGCGTATCTCAAGCGGCAACGCACGGATTCATTTCCGATCGATGCTTTGCGCGAATACAGCGAGCTGCTGGTGGAATGCAGCAATTGTCACATCTGGTATCCGGCGACTCGGAGCAACTGTCCTGGTTGCGCAACTAAAACAATCATGGCCGCTCAAATGGCCGCGAAAGTGGCTGGTTGTGTCAGTCGGATCATTCTGGAAACTCCGGGAGCAATCCTGCATTTCCAGCTGGTCGGTGACAGTATCTATTGTCTGGCTGATGAAGCCGGTACGACGGTGTTGTATATCCAACCACCTAGGGGAGTGATTGAGCGAAAGGAATTATTTGCCACAACTGTCGGAGCGCGCTATGAATTTTTCGAAGAGACCCTGGTTGTTTGCCCGAAGCCATCCGAAGAAGAACCAAAACTTTTTCTGCTGGATGTCAGCGGTGCCAAAATCAAGCCGATCACGAAATCCACCACTTCCAAGTTCGGTGGCAGTAGTGCGGTCTTCGGCTGTTCCAGTCGCAGATTGTATCGCATCGTGAGCAATAAAATCATGTCAGGCGATCTTTTCGGAGATCACTTGGCGGAACGTGAAGTGATTGAGGCGATGCCCAATCAGACCTGGTTCGTTGTCGGTTCCAATCCGGAACTGAAAAAGGAACTGCTGTTCGGGTGTTATCGGATGTTTGATGAGTTGAAATGGTTCCTGGTCGAGGGCGCTCCTGATGGACGAACCTACGACCGCCATAATGTCGAGCTTTCGGCACTATTGAAAGCCGAATCACTCATCGACACTTCAGTCCGGTTCAGTAATGACACGGTGCTTGTGATGCGGCAAACGAAACTTTCCGGTACGAAATATGTACGGGTCGAGCAACTTGAAGCGAAGAGTGGAAAGGTGCTCAGCTCATATCGCCAGAAAGTGTCTGATGCCAAGCTGTACAGTTCAATCCATGGCAAGGGCTATCTTGGTCACTCTGTCCTTCACGCAACCGATGACGGAATCGTGATGGAAATAGTGGCTGACCAAAGCACGTCAAACCTTCCCGGAACAGAGAATTATGTCACCGGCGTTTCCCAGTTGCTCCGCTATCAAAATGGGGTCCTGGTAATCAGTCGTGATCGGATTCTCTATCTGACGCCGGATTCCAAATAGTTTGGGATGTCGGTGGTGAAAGTTTTTTTGGTAAATCTGTATATAATGAAAAATAATCGCAGTAAAATCCCAACTCAAGAAAAGGAGTAACGAACAATGACGACACAAGTTCATCAGTACGCAAATGCATTCAGAAGAGGCTTCCTTGGAGAAGTGACCACGCAGGGCCTTTTGGGCCGCGTGATCCGTGGGAGAAGCGCCAAGGATTTTGAAACCCTGAGCGAAGATCCCGACAGAAAGTTAATTTTGCTGACAGATCCCGAAGGCCTGGCATCATTGGTCGGCACCCCCGGATTTTTGATTCTCATCAAAATCGGGTGGGAACCCGGCTATGCGATCCAGAAAATTCAGGATGGATATGAAGTCAAACTGGTCGTGTTCCGCGAAGGCGGACCGGCACAGCTCGCGACCTGGGACGGGATGATCGAAGTGACTTCGAGAGCGTATCCGGATATTGCCGATCGCCTGCGCCGTCACGCCGATGTCCTCAAGAACACCTCATTTGATGAATTCGAAAATGATTATGGCTGTGATATGTCCGTGGTCGATCACGAAGGAAAAGCAAATCCGGCGTTCATGACTTATGAGCGTTATGAGAAAGCAGCGGACACAGCAACAAACGCCCGGGCATTCCTGTATTTCGTCGTCCATCTGCGCGAGCAGTACAAGGGCGATGGGTATACTTATGACGACAAGGGTGTTCGGGGCATGAAAGAATATATCGCCCCCAACTGCAAGCTGACGGAATTGTATGACTGTGAAGTCATCAACTTCCAGGCTGAATTGCCGGCCGCCGTTCGTCCCAGAAAATCCGGGATAACATTACGCGGGCGTCAGATGCCGGCATATTATGATCCAGCTGATGCAGGCAGATTCTATTTGCCAAGGCTCGACTGGGTTGAGGACGAAGCCAAGCGCATGAATCTTCCACCCGCATCAAGTGATAGGGTGAAGACTCTGCTGGTCGGAATTGATATGCAGACCGACTTCATTCTTCAGGAAATTAAGGACCTCATGGGAAGAATTCTTCAGCCCGCGGGATCGCTGATGGTATCCGGTGCGGTGGACGATTTGCGTCGTTTCATCGAACTGATCTATCTATACCCGGAAAAAATCTCGGCGCTTCTGCTTTCGATGGACATGCATTTGGTCTGGCAAATCTTTTTCTCCCGTTATTGGAAGGACAAGGCCAACCAGAATCCAATGGTGTTCACGCAGATTTTGGCCTCGATGGTTGCCAGTGGAGAAATGCGGGCAAGAATCGAGCCTACCAAAGAAGCCGAGTCCTATCCGGGCGATCTCGAGAAAAACAATCAGACCCCGCTCATGATTTGGCCGGACCATTGCGGTGTCGGCACTCAAGGCGGATCGCTGATGCCGGCGCTGGTAGAAGCGATCTATTGGTGGAGCATTGTTCGGAAGGAACAACCGATGTTCCTGTTCAAGGGTTCGGTCCCAACGACCGAACACTATGGAATTTTCTGCCCCTGTATCGAGCGTCCCAATCATCCCAATGGCGGGTTGAACACTGCCATGCTGGATGCGATTGCTCGCTATGATGTGGTCGGTGTTGCCGGCGAGGCCGAGGATTTCTGCGTCCATGACAGTATGGTCCAGCTTCTTTCCTACTTCGCGAGAAAACATCCCCAGGCGCTCCAGAAGGTGAAATTCCTGACGGACTGCACGAGTATGGTTTTTCCGAACAACCGGAGGATCGCTGATGAGTTCCTGAGACGGATGGCCAGCCAGGGCATCCAGGTGACTACCAGCACCAAGCTGTTCGCCTGATTATTGCATCAGGAAAAACGTTAACGAATCGATGGCGGGAGCAACCGCTTCCGCCGTCCCAACATTATTCTGAAATTCTGAAAATGAGAAGGAGAACACAAGATGACAACAACAGTTCAGTCCGTAACAGATCTGTTTAACACAGACGATGCAGCAGACCTGGGGATCAAAGACGATACTTCGAAAATTATGATTGCCAATCTGAATGCGACGACCCTGCCGATGTGCGTGGGTGTGCCCATTCAGACGATTGAGACCGAGGACGTGATCATCATGTTTTTTTGTATCGACCGATCACCGTCCATGAAAGACGTCCGGGATGTTCTGATTGAGACGTTCAATGAAGTTATGATTGATGGATTACGTGGAGCGTCCAAAAAGACGACCAAAACGATCATTATCGGTGGTCTATCATTCAGCTCTGACATCACTCCGCTTTGGGGCGGTGGGTTCAAAAGACTTGAAGATCTGCCGTATCTGACTCATGCAGATTATGATCCCGAAGCCGGCTCAGCAACGAATCAGTATCAGGCCCAGGTCTATGCCATTACGGCAGCCTGCGCTCAAGCCACCGATGTTTTTTCACAGACGGGTACGCCACCCAAAGTCATTATCGTCGGTCTGGGTGATGGGGCTGACAATGTGGGACGGGCCAAGGCCAGTTCCGTTAAGACACTCGTCGATGGCCTCAGCCGTGAGCTCTTTCAATTCCCATTTGCCGTTTTTGAAACCTGGGAAAAGGTCGATGGCAGAAAAATTGCTAAGGACACGGGGTTTGATGTCTTCGAATTCAAGAAGGTCGCCGGTGAAACCACGGAAGATATTCAGAGACGTTTCCGACACATGATCGGCACTCTTTCCAGTCAGGTTATCAGCGGAAGCCTGAAGACTGTCGGAACTCCGACCACGGGCGGCTTCTGGGACCAGTCATAGTACCTTTCAACGAACATCAACATTCGGAGTCGAGCGAGAAAAATCTTGCTCGGCTCCGGATCCAATTTTTTCAACCACTTAACAATAGAATAGCCAGAATTTTTGAAAGTATTTTTTTCAAATCAGTACTTTAACCTTAAAGAATTGATCAGAGAAAAATCCAAGCGCAATTTTGCGGAAAGGAGTTCCGGATGTCGCAAAGAACAGCCATGTTTATCGGCAAACTTGACCCGCCTCATTGGGGGCATATCATCAATGTTGAATATCTTTTGAAAGAGGAGGAATTTGACCGAGTTCTGATCGTCATGGGCAGTGTTTATTGTCAGGGAATGAAGAAACACCCCCTTTCGGCTGTCTATCGGGAAAAGATGTATCTGGCCAGTCTTGTTGCTCGGGGCATTAATATCGATCGCGTGCCGGTCATCCATCTGCCCGATTTCCATGATTTTGAGAAATGGTATGGGCATATCCTGAAATTGCAAAAACGCTACAATGCCAAGTGGCTCGTGACTGGCAATACCGCGATGATCACTGACCAGATCTATGCACGCAAACTACCGATTCCTTTCGAAAGAATTTTCAATCCTGAAATGGAATTGCCGAGACAATATCAATTTCCTTTCCATTCCACCGATATGCGGGAAATGATTGAGAGAGGCGATTGGGAAGGTTTCAGGAAAGTGGCGGCACCGGGAACACTTCAACTTATGGGCGCAGTCAATGGATTTGAAGGAATCTGCCAGGCGCTCGAGCATGACGTGAATCAGTTCGTGGAAGGACGCCAAGCAGTCGATGCTATCATCGTCAATCGCTATGAAGGAAAAAATTCAATCATCTGCGGTTATCGCAGCCGAAAAAAACCTGACTTTCCCGGAGCATTGGCAGTGCCTGGTGGTGCCATTCGGATGTATGAAAATCCGGAAAGTGCCGCGGTTCGGCAAGCGAAATTGAAAACTGGCCTCACGATTGAACTCTTGGAAAGATATCTTGAACCGACACCAGTCCGCGTGAATGGTGTGCTGACCCAGATGAAATCCCTCGGAGTTTTTTCGCCCAAGGATCCCAAAAAGGGTCACAAAAAAGGTGGCTCCTGTCAGCCATTCCTGCTTGAGTTTTCAATGCCACCGCAAGTATTGTCGGCTTGGTTGCTGTCTTCCAAAGCTTTGACCGAAGTCTGGCTATACACCGAAAGTTTTGTGAAGGAAAAGGGTTTAGCTTTCCAACAATTGGCAATGGTTCAGAAGGCGGGGTATTGTCTCTGATTTTTTCAAACAAGAACAGTGCGGGGAGAAAGCAATTTCGTTTTCTCCCCGCCCAGAAAATTGTAACGAAAGATATTTGGTTCCAGTTTTCTCGCTTCAACTTCGGTTGAGGCGGAAGAGTACCTTAAAACTCAATTCATCAATCGAACGAAAGGAGATTGTCGAAAAATATTTTTCAGCCGGATGTTGAAATCAATAATGTGGAAGTTTTTGTGTTTGCAGAGAAATTCTGCCAAATATTTATTTTGAAATATCATTCAGCCAAATGCAAAGGAGAGAATCGATGGAAACAGTCAAAATCGCAGATCAGTATTTCAACAATTGCCGGGATATCGTTCTTCGGAATCCCAACTTGATTGCCACAGTGGTCCGCTACAAGGTGTTTGCACGGGAAGATGGCATTGTTGCCGGCAGTAACCGGGCCGTGGCTTTCATTTCCGAAAATACTTTTGGGCCGCTGAGAATCATGGCGCTCAAAGATGGTGAAGCTTTCAAATCGGGTGATCCCGTTTTGATCATTGAGGGTCTGTTTATGGAGCTGGTTAATCTGGAAACCACTTATCTGGGATTTCTCAGTTACAGCGGAGCGGCGACGGCGATGAAAGAAATTGTCGATGTGGCCGGAGCCATTCCGGTCGTTGATATGTCAGCACGGCATTTTCCGTGGAATATCATTGAGGAAGCGGCGCTGGCAGCTTATCTCGGCGGCGCAGCCGGTACATCGACTCAGGCCGGATACAACTACGTGCAAAGATTCTATAACCCGGGAGATGCCTTCAGACTTTATGCTTCTCTTCCGCATGCTATGGCTGCAGTCGTTTCCCATATGGCCGAAGAAGAAAACATCTTTCCCAGTGTAGCGGCAGCCATGCTGTTTCATGAGACATATCCGAACAAACCCATCACGGTGCTTGTTGATTTCGAAGGTCGCGAGCTTGATGTGGCCAAACAGGCGTTTGAGGTTTTCGGCGACAAGCTGTTTGCGGTCCGCCTTGACACGCACGGCGGAAGACAGCTACAGGGAACGCATGATCCGACTGATTTTCATATGCTGGAAAGCTATTTCCGGAAAAAAACAGGGCTGATTCTGAATAGCACCATGCGCGTCTTTGAAAATAAGTACGGCATGGAAATCGGTACATCTGAAAAATATTTCTTCGGAAACGGCGTTACGGCAGAAGCAACTTTTGTCATTAGGGACTATCTTGACAGCATCGGTGCCAACAATGTGAAAATCGTTGTTAGTTCCGGCTTCAACAAAAAGAAAGTTGCTGCCTTCAAAAAGGTTAATGCCCCGATGGATTTTATCGGAACCGGATCCTGGATCCGTTTTGCAATGTTCACTTCCGATATTTCCCATGTGAAGGAAAATGGCGAATGGGTCTATCGGACGAAGGTTGGTCGGAAACATGGAAATGGCGATGAACTTAAACTCGCATATGAGCGGGCATAGAAAGCGCCTGGCACGATAAGATGAATTGAAATAATCCAAAAGCAGGAGGCGAAGAAGAAACTTCTTCCCTCCTGCGCTTAATTGAATCACGAATAATTTCTATTATTCGTGATTCAACCGAGCGTTGTTCTTTAACCATACGAAACTCTAATGAGAAAGGGAATAGATATGTCCATTATTGAAACCAAGCGATATTATGTTGTCGGAATGAAAGGTGAGATTGTTGGTGTCTATGACAATCCGCTGGATGCAAGTCGTCAGGGCAAGAGCACAACACCAATCTTTGAATTTGTGCCGGTGAATATGGGGGAAATCCAGGCGGCGGAATATCAGGCAACGATGCATATGGATGACGAATGGGATCGGGAAAATGTCAGACAGCTTGCGCAGCAATTTTATTGTCAGCGCGATGATTATGGCTGTTTCGGCGATGTGATCCAGATCAGTCGGCATCGTGTGCCCGTTTCGCATAGCTATATCTATACCGTGGATTCCATGATGTGGCGCGCGTATATCAAGCCGGGACTGGCTTCCGATCTGGTGCTTTTCGTCCGGGATCGCAATGACAAAGTTTTTCTCATCCTGATCCGGCGGAAAAATGAACCTGGTGTTGGCACGATTGCCGCTCCGGGAGGATTCCTGAATGTCGGAGTCTATGACATCGAAACTGGAGCCAGATGTGCGCTGCGCGAGGGATCTGAAGAAATTTCTGTAGGAATGTCTGCAAGAGTATCTCAATCCAGAAGCCTGGATGATCCCAATGTTGACGGCCTTCTTATCTCAGTTGATATTGATAATAAGAAAGTCAGTGCCGCACTCAAATATCTCGGTATATATGTCACAGAAAAAAAGGAGCGGATCGCAGAAACGAACTGCAATAAACTCCAGATTAAGCGGGTCTATTGGACCTTTGCCTATGCAACCGTTGTCAATATTGACTCCGATTTGGATGCCGTGTCTGCAGCCGCATTATTCAAGGCATCGGATGATGCGAGGGAAGTTATCGCAGTTCCGTATGGAGATATTCCCGTGCTCGAATTGGGGCTTAAGCATCATCGTAAATTTATTGATGACGCAATGGCGTATGTCAAAAGGAATTTTATTATTCAGTAATCGCGTGATGGAGAGGAAGAACAATTTCTTTTCCATCACACTTTAATCGAGAAGCTCAAAATTTTTTTGGGAAGCTCGACAAAAGTGTAGAAACATTTCTTTAAAAAGTGAATATATAAATTAGCGAAAGAGAGGTGATTGTTATGACGCAAAAAAGAGAAGGTTTTGTGGTTGTCGCGAACAAGGGAAAGTCGCTGGCGATGCGAGTGAAGGAAGAAATGACCGAGTGGCTGCTTGCCGAGGGTCAAATCGTGATTGCTGAAAGCGATCCGCTCAAGATGCTGGCTCGTTATGTCATCGCCCTTGGCGGTGATGGGACGGCCATTCGGACCGTGACGGAATATTCGATCTACGGAGTCATTACGATTCCGATCAATATTGACGGCGGTGTCGGATTTGTGACCATTGGCAATATGAAAAACTGGGATACTATTTTGGGAAAAATCATCAAGGGAAAGTATATCGCGGAAAAGCGGATCGGATTGGAGCTGGAATATAAAGGCACCAAATATGGTCCGTTTGCTAACGATGTCGTGTTGAAACATACCGCATCAATGGCGACCATGAAATTGTCGGTCAATCGACACGTGGTCTATCGGGCGATGACGGCTGATGGTTTCATTATTGCCGCGCCGACCGGTTCGACCGGGTATAATGTAAGCGCTGGTGGAACTATCGCTTTGCCGGGCATCGAATGTCTTTTTGCGACACCGATGTATTCCGATCAGTTCAATGTCAAGCCGCTGGTCATGACGCCCGATTCTATCATCACGATGGAATTGGTCGGTACCAAGCCTTCTGGCGTGGTCAACTTAGTCGCTGATGGAAAGATTATCGGCAATATGACAGTGGGAGAAAAAATCATCGTCAAACAGCATGAAACCCGGCTGCTTTTCGCAGTCACTGATAGTAATGAATTTTATCGAGCCTTGCAGACCAAGAAAGGTCTTTCGCGCTGAATTAAGGAGGAAGAAATATGGCGACTAGAAAAATTATTTTTGCCCATCATACGATTACGGAAATGGCGGAGAAAGTTGCTGAGATGGTTGGTGTAGCAATAGGTGGGATATCTTGGCAGAGTTTTGGCGATGGTTGGCCGAAAATATTCATCGAGGATGCGGATCAGGTGAGAAACCAAGACGTTATTTTCTTTGCAAACTTTGAAAAGCCCGAATCGTTGTTCGAGCAATTCGCGATTCTCTATGCGATGCCGATGCATCTGGTGCATTCGTTTAGAGTCATCGTGCCTTTCTATCCTGTCGGCACGATGGAACGAGTGACAGAGTATGGGGAAATTGCGACGGCAAAAACTTTGGCACGGATGTTATCCACCATACCAAGGTCGCCGATCATCACAATTTTCGATATCCATGCCCTGCAGACCCAGTTTTATTTTGATGACACGCGAGTATTGCCTGAGTTGGTCAGTGCAATTCCGTTGCTCAAAGGGCGCATCAAATATATCCCGAATGTGGCAATCGCGTTTCCTGATGATGGAGCGCATAAGAGATTCGGTGCGATGTTTCCTGAATATCCTAAGATTGTTTGTAATAAGGTGAAAATGCCGGACGGAACAAAAGTTGTGACTATCAAAGAAGGTGATCCGCGAGGCAAATATATCATCATGGTCGATGATCTTATCCTTTCTGGTGGTACACTGATCGAATGCCAGAAAGTCCTAATGCTGGCAGGTGCCTACAAGATCAGTGCATATGCGACGCATGGCGTGTTTGTTCACGATTCATGGAAAAAGTTTACGCCCGATTTGTTTGATTTTGTTTGGTTGACCGATTCTTGTCCTGATACGGTGGCGAAAGTTGAATCAGAGCCGTATTTTGAAGTTTTATCGCTTTCACCGCTCATTGCGAAATTACTGTAAATATCTCATGAAGGAGGTAGTAACCAATGAAAAAAAATGATTATGGTTATGTCCGCGTGGCGGCAGCCAAGCCGCTCGTGGAGATTGCTGATCCGAAAAAGAACGTGCAAAATATGATCAGGTTGGCAGGTCAGGCAATAAGCAGAAATGTGCAGCTGCTTGTCTTCCCAGAGTTGGGAATGACAGGCTATAGCTGTGGCGATCTTTTTTTGCAGGACACACTACTGAATGAAGCTGAAGTAGAAGCGATGCGGTATGTCCAAGCGACGGAGAAGTATGATCTTATTTCCGTGTTCGGCATACCGCTCAAGGTTGGCGGCCAACTGTTCAATGTGGCTGTCGTCTGTCAGTCGGGAAAAGTGCTGGCGATCATTCCCAAATCGTATATTCCCAATTACAAGGAATTCTATGAACTGCGGCATTTTTCTCCGGCCGACCGGCTTCCCATAAAAGAGATTGAATTTTGTCTGCAGAAAGTCAGCATCGGAACAGATATTGTCGTTCTGACAACTATTCCGGATTTCTCTTTTGGTGTCGAGATCTGCGAAGACTTGTGGATGCCGATCCCGCCGAGTTCCCATCTGGCAGCCCAGGGGGCGACGGTAATCCTTAATCTCTCTGCGTCTAACGAATTGATTGGCAAGTCCGATTATCGCCGAGAACTGGTCAAGAATCAATCCGGGCGTTGTTTGTGTGCCTATGTCTATGTGTCGTGTGGCGCAGGAGAATCGACGTCGGATGTCGTTTGGAGCGGTCATATGTTGATCGCTGACAATGGTTCGATCGTTGCAGAAAAACAAGAGCTGTTCTTTAATGAGCGCTTGCTTGCCTATGATATTGATGTGCAAAGACTCAATCGGGAGCGGCGCGTGTCCGGGAGTTTTTCTCAGGCCATTGCCAATGAAACAAGCGTCTATGGCAAGACTTATCGGCAGGTGAGGGCTGAAATTGCTCCGCTCGATCTGAATAAGCTCAGTGCTATGTTTGTTTTTGACGCGAATCCGTTTGTGCCGAAAGATCCGGCGACGTTGGATGAACGTTGCAAGAATATTTTGCAGCTCCAAATCGCCAGTCTGGTGAAAAGATTTTCTTCGTTGGAGTCAGTCCTGAATCGCCAGGTTGTCATCGGAATTTCCGGTGGCCTCGATTCGACTCTTGCGCTCATTGCCACAGTTAGGGCGTTCGATATGATTGGCTGGCCGCGTAGCGGCATCATCGCAGTGACGATGCCGGGTTTTGGGACGAGCAAGCGTACACTGAATAACGCTATCAAGCTTTGCAAGGAGTTCGGTGTCACGCTCAAGAAAATTCCGATCAAAAAACTGACCTTACAATTGCTCCGTGATATTGAACACGAACCTTGTATGAACTGTCTCACTTGTGAGAATTCTCAGGCAAGGATCCGTACATTGATCCTGATGTCTCTTGGTTTCGTGATCGGGACAGGGGATTTGTCCGAGTTAGTTCTCGGCTGGTGCACCTATAACGGCGACCATATGTCGATGTATAATCCGAACTGCGGTGTTCCCAAGACTTTGGTGAAATTCGTGGTTGAGCAAGTCGTCAAGCTGGAAATGTTCAGCGATATTGCGTCCAAGATTATCAAGGATATCTGTGCGACACCAATTTCACCGGAATTATTGCCGGGACAGCAGACCGAAGCATTGATCGGGGAATATGATCTGAATGATTTCTTCATGTTTCACTCATTGCGTAACGGCTTCGAACCGGAAAAAATCAATTTTCTGGCTCGTCAGGCATTTGCCGGGGTCTATGACGTGGAGTATATCAAAGATCAGTTGGTGAAATTCTACCAGCGGATGTTCGCGGCCCAGTTCAAGCGCAACGCAGTGCCGGATGGGACCAAGATCGGTTCTGTCTCTGTTTCTCCTCGCGGTGACTGGCGCGCACCATCCGATGCCACAGGAAAACTGTGGATCGACAGTGCGAAAAGTATTGAAATTTGATACCCTTAAGGGGTGGACATCGTCCACCCCTTTCTTAATGCTTAAAAACTGATATCACGCTAAAATAGATCTAGAAATAAGAAAATAAATTCGGAATAAATATGCCTCTTGATGATCTGCGGTAGTTTTATCCCCAAAGTTGCGAGATAAAAAAGTATACGGAAAAAATAATGAGCATAATCCCAAAAAGCAATTGGATTGTGTTGGATTTAGTTTTGAGGTTAGTTTTGGCTCCGATATAAGCCATAGGAATTACACCTAGACTCATGGCGAGGCTGATTCCCAGGTCAATGTGACCCAAATGATAATGGATAATGCAAGCGGGGATGAACATCACCAGCACGGTCATGAGTGAGGTGGCAATCGCTTCTTTGATTTTGAGTTTGAAAATCAGGACATAGGCCGGGATGAGCAGCAGTCCGCCTCCGTTGGCGAGCATGCCCGAGATTGTGCTGGCGATAAAAGCGATAACGGTGACAAAGCTCGCATTGATCGGTTTATGCTCTGTAATATTTGCATTGATCTCGTGGCTGTGAAATTTTTTGTAGATAAAATTTATACCGATGCAAAACAAAACCACGGCGCTCATGAGCATGAGCGACCGGCCGGAAAATTTTCCTGACAAATATGAACCAAAAATTATTCCCGGGATACCGCCGACTAAACTCCACTTCAAAATATGATAATTGATCAGATGCTGTTTCCAATAGATGGCCAGGGCAATCATGATTGTGAGCAGTGCCGTCGGCAAAGGACTGCCTAGCGCGACATACTGTGGAGTATGAAGAAAGACGCGCAGTAGCGGAGTGTCGATGCTACTGCCACCGATACCAAAAAAAGCCGAAATAAATCCGGTAAGTAGTCCAATAAGAATTGCGCCGATTGACATAAATGTTCAGAAAAAAAGTTATAGTTTAATTTTAGAGGAATGTGGTTGGAATAGCAATGCTAATTAAAGGTGCATTATCTTTGAAAAGGTTTTTGTTTTATGAATTTTGTGGTATAATAAAATTAGTTAATAATTAACAAAACAAAAATATGAGCGAGATACAAATTTTTCAACTGTTCGGACTGACTTTTTTTGCCATCGGTATGGGCATGCTTGTCAATCCGAAATTTATTACCAATCTCCTGCGTGAATTCGGGCGCAGTAACTTCGCTACATTTTTTGGCGGTCTCATCAGTCTGGCAATCGGCTATTGCTTGATTGTTTTTCATGTCACGACGAACAGTCTCTGGTCGCTGTTTATTACACTGATGGGCTGGGTCGCCTTGTTCAAAGGTTTGGCGCTTCTGATGTTTCCTGTCCAGACCGGAACGTTCTATAAGAAAATTATCGGTAAAAAAGACAATTCCAAGGCGATTCCCTGGTTTGTGATCATCATCGGACTCATCTCTCTCTATTACGGATATTTTGCCTAGGCAACGTTTTCGGTTTTTCCAATAACACCCTTTCTGGGGTGTTTTTTGCGTCAAAAAGCCACCTAAATCGTATAGTTAGTATCCGTCGGTCGGAGTTGTGTCTGACAGTAAAATAATACAAACATATGTTGGGATTTATTAGAACAATAGTGAATATCATCGTTGGTGTGATTGAATTTCTCTTATCGTTGAGATTTATTTTCAAGTTCTTCGCGGTCAACTCAAGTACCCCGTTCGTAGCATGGCTCTATGGCTCAACGGCTTCCCTTGTGGCACCGTTTGCTAGGATTCTGCCAAACCTAAATATCGGAGGATTCGTCATTGACATCACCACACTGGTCGCTCTGATTGTCTATGCTTTGGCCGGCTATCTGCTTATGGAAATACTGTCCTTCGCCGGGCCAAGATACTATCGGCCTCAATGAACTTTGGTACTGATGATCGGAAGTGGGTCCCTGCGACTTGCACCCCCCGGCCAAGTAATTGGTTGGGGGATTTTTTAATTTCAATATGCGCTTAGCGTATTTCATGATAAAATAATACTGTTGAAAAAAACAATACTTAAGTAAAAAAATTTGGCATGTTGAAGAATGAATTTAAATTTGAAAAATACCGGTTGGTTCTCGGGATATTTTTTCTCATAGCGTCATGCTTTATTTTTTACCAGAATACTTTTAGCAATGGCTTTGTCTATGATGACAAAGAGCAGATCGTTACCAATTCCTGGATTAGGAGTTTCCAGAATGTACCCAAAATATTCTCTTCCGGTGTGTGGAGTTTCCGGGAATTTGGTAATAACTTCGGTGCCTATTATCGTCCAATCATGCATCTGATTTTTTCTGTCGAGTATCATTTTTTCCACTTGGATCCTTCCGGCTATCATGTTGTTAATGTCTGTCTTCACGCAATTGTAGCAGTGATGGTTTTTGCATTTTTGCGTCTGCTACTGAGAGAAATTTTCAAAGATAATGAGAGGGAAAAGCGAAAGACGGACAAAATTGCCTTTATCGCCGCTCTCATTTTTGCCATCTACCCGATAAACAGTGAGGTTGTCAATTGGATTTCTGCTGTTCCAGAGCTCACTTTTACCCCTCTTTATCTCTTGGCTTTTTATTTTTATATCAAAGCGAATACTGAAAGAAAATATCATTTTGTCTCGCTATTATTATTTTCTATTGCTTTGCTTTGCAAGGAAACGGCAATCATGCTACCAGCGATGCTTCTAGCGTATGATTTTATCATGGGTATTGATGCTCACTATAAAAGCTTAAAAAGGATTCGGAGATGGATCGCCAGAAATTATCTCTACATCGCCATTATCGTTGCTTATCTGACTATCCGAAAAATGATTATCGGCACTGCTGTCCAAAATATTGGCCTGAATTTCATCTATATTCTCCCGGTCTTTGCTTGGAGCGTTGAACTTTTTTTTAAAAATATCGGTGAAATAATCTACCCCTACAGGCTAAGCATCGATCACATCTATCATATTCAAGATTTTTTTCTGTTTTATCTTGCGTTTATCTTTTTTTGGTTGGTAATGTTTGCCTGGTTTGATGGTCTTGGCCGCAAAATGTTTTCTATTGTTTCTTGTGAAACGCGCAGACTGTTCCTGGTTTGCTTTGCTCTATTTGCAATTCCTCTTTTTCCGGCGCTTAATTATGTCAGCCTGCCTGACTGTGTCCTAGATGAACGTTATCTCTATTTGCCCTCAGTGGGCTTTTCTCTTTTGGTAGCTTTTATGATCATGAAGTTATTCGAATATGCGAAAAAAGATCAGTTGAAGAAAATGATATTGTTTGGCATGCTAATGATTCTAGGCGGAAGTTTTTATCTGACAGTCACGCAAAGAAACCGCCAATGGAAAGATAATCTTAGTTTGTTTTCTGATGCGGTTGCCAAAAACGGCGACTCGCCCTTAGCCCGGCTTAATCTAGCTGGAACCTATGGTGATCAAGGCAGCGTGGACCAGTACAAGGCACATTTTGAAATTGCCTGTCGGCTTTATTCTGATTATAAAATAGATGATTATGCTAATTGTTTCCTGGCGCATAACTACGAGCGCAACATTGGAAAGGCCTATTTCAATCGAGGTGATCTGGATAATGCGATCAGGCATTATAAGTTAGCACTGTCAGAGAATAGTCATTCGGCGGAAACACTTAATAATCTAGGCCTAGCCTACTATGCCAAGCATGATTTTTTCGAAGCAAAAAAAAATTTATTGCAAGCAGCAGAGATTTCGCCGGATAGCCAGACTATTTTTAAAAACCTCGGCCGACTTTATTGCAGTCAAGGTGATTTTTCTCGATCTGAACGATATTTTTTCCAGGCGTTGAAGCTTGGCTCTCCGGAAGATGAGATAATTGGCGCAAGAGTAGAATGTTCCAGTTTTTAGCTGATTTCTTTACTAAAAAGGGAGATACGATTAAAATAGGAATATGATATCCAAATTGGTCATCAGGTAATTAATTTTATAATCTGATTTGAAACTATGTTTGAAATGCCGGAAGCAATGAAAGAAACCAGCGAACAGGAATGGAAGGAGTCGGTCGGCCGCCAAAATGTCTTGACGAGCTTGGAGCGGATCGGTTTCCATGAATCACTCCATCAGGAAATAATTGGTCGCTTGGTACTCCTCGAAAAGGAATCGAAATTTAATGACGACTCGCGCAAAATTGAACAGGGGATGGAAAATGTTCTTAAATTGTTGGAAAATCGCTATTCGGAGCAAAATCCTGCACTGCGCCTTTCCGCAGAACAAAAATCCAGTGCGCGGATCGCTGCAATTTTGCATGACATTGGAAAATCAGGACCGGTCGATGCGACTCTTGGTGAGCAAGAAATGATTATAAAAATTTTTGCCTGTGAAAATATTCGCGATCCAAAATTATTGCTAGAGGATGAAATCATGAAAATCTTTGAGCCTAGTCAGATTGAAGATGTTCAGTGGATGCTAGAAAAATATACAATCGACAAGGAAACGACGATGCGGGATTTCTGGGATAAGCATGCTTATTGGACGCGGGACATTTTGGAAAAATATCCACAGGGCTTGGATAGTCGGACGCGGATTATCGCTGGATCGCACCATATCGACCATGATGTCGATCCTTATGGACTAGCGAAGGATAAGGGCGCGACTCCATCAGAAGCTAGAGTCATTGGTCTGCTGGAAGATTACGCGGACGCATTGCAAGGAAAAGCGCTCATCGCGCTCGATCAATACGAAGCGGCGGTTCGACGTCGGAAATTTTCCCACGCCCAAGCGCTTGCTTGGGTGCGAAATAATCTGATCAAATTTAAGGATGACAAATTGATGGGTCTTATTTTTGAGGCGATTGATGAATTGGGAGAAGCAGGGAAAATTTTCCAGCGCGAATAACAAGTCTGACTTTTTAATAAACATCAAAATGGACTATTATTTATTCCTCTATTTTTTTGCCGGCATCCTCCAGGATTTTTTGGTGACGCTTGATTGGCGCTATATCGCCAAACACAAAGTCCGACCAGCTGTCTTGCTTTCCTTCCTTTGCACGACGGTCCAGATGCTCGTGATCTATAATATCCTCTCGCACCTAGATGCTCAGCGGAGCACGCTGGCCATCATTATCTATGCCGCTGGCGTGGCCACCGGCACTTTTTTGGCGATGAGTTTCAAGATCGGGATGGATGATTAGTTTCTGATTGACTATCGCCTTGGTTTATGCTACAAATTAACTTCATAGCAACTTAAAAACCGAATAAGCTTCTTGGTTATTTTTAGCAGAAATTAATAATACAAAGAAAAAGGGAGGGAGAATATGGGCAATGATAGGTTGATCGGTATGACGACCGGCACGCTTTTCAAAAGCATCCCGGCAGTTTCGTCTGACATCATCAAAATCCACAAACGATTAGGTGGCGGTGCGATTGAAATTGGTTGTATTCGCAAACAGGATATATGCGGATTGGCCGATCTCGATGCTGTCGATATCCGGAAACATTTCGCGCATGTCTCAATACACGCTCCGACAGATCTGAGGTACAAGCTAAATTTTGAAACAATGAGTGTCTTGGGCCATATTACGAGAGCGCACGAGCGGTTCAATTTCGATTGTGTGGTGATCCATCCGGACACCGTTGACGATTGGTCAGTTTTGAAAAATCTCTCTCTGCCGATCAGCGTGGAAAACTCTGATTGGAGGAAGAAAAGTTATGGAACAGTCTCCAATTTGGAGCAGCTGTTTGAAATTAACAATTTTGGTTTTGTGCTCGATCTCAATCACTGCTTCAGTATTGACCCGCTGATGCGGCTGGCACAGCTGATGATTGAAAAGTTTTACGACCGGATCAGCGAAATCCATCTGAGCGGTTTCGTTGAATATCACGAGCCACTTTTTCTTACAAGACAGCTCGAGATATTGAACGCTGTGCCAGAGAAAGGGAATATACCGATTATTCTCGAAGGTGTCTGTGAAGATATGGCCGCTGCTCTGGCAGAAGTTATTTATGTCAAAAAATATCTCAACCGTTAATAGTAACTTTGTGTGACTACAACTGAAAGGAGAAATCTATGTGGGATTTTGACGAAAACAAGCCGAAAAAATTACCCGGAATAAGAGTTCATTCCAGTGATAAAGGAGAACTCGCTTTGGGTAATTTGACCGAGGAAGAACAAGAAAACATCAGATGCATGGTTCGTAACCATTTCTGGGTAACCGTGACGGATGGTCGCTTAGAGGTCATTCGCCGAAGGGAGGATGTGCCCGGTCCCACCGAAGATACGGACATGTTGCCTTTCTGGCGCCGCGCCTCTCCGGGTAATCAGCAACTGCAATTGTTTCCTGTCGAGATGGAAAAATATATCATGCCATCAATCATCATCCATGCTCCTTGTGGATACAACTATTCCCCGGAAAATTATGAGATCGAAGCGGAGAAATTGACGAGTTATGGCTTTATCTGCCTGAGATCAAGAAGGGGAGAAGACGCACGATTTTGGGAACTGTGGTATCTCCCAAGTCTTTGGTCGGCCGAAGGACGACTGAAGGAATACTTGAACTTAAGAGTAGATCAAAAGGGATCAATCAAAAAAGCAGTTTCGTTCCTTTGTCGCAATGCTAGCTTCGGATCGTTGGATCTGGCCTGGCAACGAGCAGCGATGGAATTGGAGTAGCAAAGCTGCTCAAAGAAGAGGGATTTGATTATTGGAGTAATTCAAAATCAAATCCCTCTATTTTTTTATCCATAATTGAGCTTGCTGGTTTACTAAACCCCGAATTTTCACTAAAATAAAGATGTAATTTTATTAAGGCTAAAATTATGCAAGACCAAGATTTGACGAGCGGGGATATTGGAAAGCAGATCCGCCTGATCGCCATTCCCGCCAGCGTAGGATTTTTTTTCAACACGATGTATAACGCCGTCGATACCTATTTCGGCGGTCTCGTTTCTACCGATGCGTTGGCGGCACTGTCACTTTCTTTTCCGGTCTTTTTTGTCATCATTGCCTTGGGCGTGGGCATTTCGACCGGTGCCTCGGCGCTCATTGCCAATGCGATCGGAGCGAAAGACGAAGAGGAGGCGCGCGTCTATGCCTCGCAAGCCTTGAGCTTCTCGGTCATTGTCAGCCTCTTTCTTACTGCGATCGGATTTTGGGTCGCGCCATATCTTTTCATGCTCCTGGGCGCCCAAGGAAAATATCTCCAGATCGCGACAACCTACATCAACATCATTCTTCTCGGCTCAGTTTTTTTCAGCCTGACCTTTGTGATGAGCGGAATTTTGAGCGCGCGCGGCGACACCGCGACTTTTCGTAATTTTCTCATCGTCGGATTTTTTCTCAATTGTTTTTTGGATCCCGTCTTTATGTTTGGCTGGCTCGGTCTGCCGGCGATGGGACTCGCTGGCGTCGCTTGGGCCACGATTGTCATCCAAATTATCGGGGTGGTCTATATGGGTTGGGTGCTCACTCAAAGAGGCATTCTTTGCAAAGAATGCCTGCCGTTGCTTGTTCCTAAACTCAAATATTTTAAAAATCTATTCGCACAAGGTTTTCCCGCCAGTCTCAATATGCTCACTATCGCGGTGGGAATTTTCATCATTACTTACTTCGTCGCCCCGTTTGGCAAAGCGGCGGTGGCCGCCTATGGCATCATGACCCGGATGGATCAGATCGCCATGCTTCCCTCGATCGGCCTCACCACAGCCGCGCTCACTTTGATCGCCCAAAGCAACGGCGCAGGAAATTTTGAGCGTTGTCGTCAAATCTATCGCACCGTGATGCGCTATGGCTTTTTCGTTGTCATTGTCGGAATGCTTGTGGCCTATCTTTTTGCCACACCGTTCATCGCGCTTTTCACCCATGATGCGGAGGTAGTGAAAATCGGCGTCCACTATCTTCACATCTCGATCTGGATCTATTGGGCCTATATGATCCTTTATCTCGTCGTGTCCACTTTGCAAGGCCTTAAAAAACCAAACTTTGCCATCTGGATCGGCATCTATCGCCAGGCCTTCGCGCCGATCATTTTTTTCTACCTCTTTACACGCGTGCTCAACTGGCACCTCGACGGCGTCTGGTGGGGGATTTTCGCCATCAACTGGACCGCCGTCGTCATTTCTCTTCTCTATGCCAAAAAAGTGATGGACAAAATGCTTGGGGTGAAAAAATAGAGAGCGGAAAAAGATAAAGCGTTTGCGTAAAGTTGCCAAATATTTGATATAATGATACAATATCATTATAATAAAAATAATTGAGCAAAAATATGAAAAAGAAAAAACAAGAAAATGAAACTCATCCAACAATCTTCGAGCAAAAAGAAGTGCGTCGCGTCTGGCACGATGAGCAATGGTATTTTGTTATAAATGATATAGTGGAGGCGCTGACTCAAACGTCAAATGTTTCTGATTATATCAAGAAAATGAGACTAAGAGATATTGAACTTGGCAAAGGGTGGGGACAAATTGTCACCCCCCTTTCCGTAGAGACAAAGGGTGGTGTACAGAAGCTGAATTGTGGCGATTTGCAAGGAATATTCCGAATCATCCAATCAATTCCATCTCCCAAAGCCGAGCCGTTCAAGCTGTGGCTGGCGCGAATCGGACAAGAGCGTATTGAAGAAATTCAAGATCCGGAAAGAGCGATTGTGCGAGCCAAGAAAATTTATGAACAGAAGGGCTATAATGACGATTGGATCGCAAAGCGGATGCGAGGCATCAATGTGCGAAATACGCTAACTGACGAGTGGCAAGGGCGAGGAGCAAGAGAAGGATTTGATTTTGCTATCCTCACAAATGAGATTTACAAAGGAGCGTTCGAGATGAATGCCAAGCAGATTAAGGAATTTAAATCACTCAGTAATCCGGACAATCCCAGGGATCATATGTCAGAATTAGAACTGATTCTCACTATGCTGGGCGAAGCGACAACGACCGAAATAACCACTACCAGAAATTCGCAGGGCTTGGGAAAGTTACGAGGTGACGCCCAAGAAGGCGGAGCGGTGGCCGGCAGAACCAGGCAGGATATCGAACAACGAACAGGCAAAAAAGTTGTCACAAGAAATAATTTTCTAACGCAAAAAAATCAAAAAAAGTTGAAAAAATAGGCCTTTTAATTTTTTTATAATTATGGTTTTAGGGATAAGATTTCAATTGACTATCGCGCCTATCTATGCTACAAATTAATTTCATAGCTTTTTAAAAACAGAATAGGTATTTTCAGACTATTCTTGGTATATCCTGACCATACTAATCATAAAACAAACAATTAAACTTTCGAAAGGAGAAGAATCAATGAATAGTGACCAAATCGTTGTAATGGTAAATGGCTTGCCTGGAAAAATGGCAGGCGAGGTATGCAATCAAATCGTGAAGGCAGACAAGATTAGATACCCGTTTAAGCTGTACGAATCTTCCTTGACTGGCCTTGAAATCTCGGCGTTCTCGTTTACTGTAGATGACGGATTTACCATTAATTTATTCACGCCTGGTGAAAGAAGTCAGCTTGTGAAAGGGATGACATGGTACAAGGATCGTTCTTTCATTGTTGTCGATTTCTCTCATCCCTCGGCGGTCATCGAGAACGCTAAATTCTATTGTTTCCACAAAATCCCGTTTATTATGGAGACGACGGGTGGGGATCAGAAAAAACTTGTGGAAATGGTCAAGGCGTCACAGACTTGTGCTGTCATTGCACCCAATATGGCCAAGGAAGTTGTCACTTTCTTGGCCATGATGGAGTTTGCGACCAAAAATTTCCCGGGTGTTTTTAGGGGATATACGCTGAGAATCGAAGAGAGCCATCAAAACGGCAAAGTAGACACCAGTGGTACGGCCAAGGCAATGGCAGGCTATTTTAATTCTCTGGGAATTCCGTTCTTCCCAAGTCAGATTGAAAAGGTGCGTAATCCCAAAAAACAAAGAGCGATGGGAGTTCCCGAAAAGGCGCTCTCTGCACACGGATGGCATACCTACTCCTTGCGTTCTCCTGATGGAAGTGTTTTTTTTCAGTTTACGCATAATGTGAACGGCAGGGAGGTATATGCGCTGGGAACGTTGGACGCCATCAACTTTCTCGCCAAAAATATCCAGCCTGGTGCTGTCTATTCAATGGCGGATGTACTCATTGGTTGAAAGGAGGAAAATGTGAGAAGAAAACCCGAACTTGGAGAAATTGTATTTTGGCCAAATCATGGAACCTTTGGGGTCGTGATTGATCCTGAGTTTTGGTCAAAAGAAGCAGGAATAGATTATCGAGGTGTCAAGCTGACATTAGCGGGGGAGAAAGTTCCCTTATTATTGTTAGGCTCACTGATGGCACTCAAGTTTCCGTGTGGTGCTAAGCATGATCCAGCGCCAAAAGTAAAACACAGCAATATATATTTCTTGGTTCATCCGGCCGATCTTTTTAGTATCGGCTCCGCCGAAGATTTAATCAGGTTCTGTCGTTGCGCTGTGCATTTTTCCGGAGGAAATGACAGGTGTTTTTTGGAACGTGTCTCGGATGAGGCAAGGGCGATACTCCATGTGGATAGGTACATAGAGGAATTGGCGGAATTTTTTGCCAAAGCTATCCCCAAGAAATGAATCGGTTTTTTATAGCAAATTTCAATTCGAACATTGTTCACAAAAAGGGGGTCATTCGCATTACGGATGATCCCTTTTTTCTTTGCCAAAGCGGGGAAATGGGGGTAGAATAGAGATGTACGCAATTTCAGCCCTAGGCTGATCCGCCTTGGGCGGAAATTACTTACATCCTTGTCCTCCTGCTCTCATTGTCATCCTGAACTTGATTCAGGATCTCAACCCTTCATGTCATTCCCGCGCAGGCGGGAATCCAGTCTCGCAGTGTGCCAAGTTGGATAATAAATTGCCAAGATAGATAAAATAATTATGCCAGAACTAATCGATATCGAATTTGAAAAGGCCTTGCGGATGCTTGTCGCGCATTTTCCAGTATCGCAAGAAGGATCAAGAAAACCGATCTTGTTTCATGTTATCCGCGTGGGAGTCTATCTCTATGAAAATGACTATTCCCGTGATGCAGTACTTACTGGACTTCTGCACGATGCGCTAGAATGGAGCGGTATTACCGAGGAGCTCATACGATCCGAGTTCGGGGAAACCGTCTTGCAATTAGTGCGCGCCAACACCAAGGATCGTTCGATTGAAAATTCAGACCAGCGCATTGAAGATTTGGCCAAGCGCGCGGCCGAGGCCGGACGTGATGCACTGATCATCCGCGCGGCGGACACGCTTGATAGTTTCAAACATTACACTAAGACTAATAATCTACCAGAGCTCGACTATTGCCGCAAAAACGCGCTGGCGATTTTCAAATTCAAACCAACCGATTTCACTGATGGGGTTTTTGAGGAGTTGGGAGGGTTCTTGATAGGCTAATAGCGGGGGAGGTAATATATTTGATGCAAGAATATGAAAAAAACCACGGCGATCATTTTTTTGGTGATCGTAAGCGGACTGGCGCTATTTTTGGCTTTCGATAGACCGAAGAAAGCTGCGCCGGTCGAGAATCCAAAAGTTGAAGAAAATGTGCCAGTTTCGCAAGTCGAGCCCCAAAGCGAAGCGGATTTTCCGATGGCGATCGAATCGTTGAGAAAACAAACATATCCAGGCGGAGAATTTGTGTTGGAAAAAACTCTGCCGAACGGATCGAACTACAAACAATCCATCGTTTCCTATCGCTCAGAAGGCTTAAAAATCTTTGGACTTTTGACTATTCCTCTCGCGAAAAGGCCGGAGCAGGGTTTTCCGGCGATCGTCTTTGTGCATGGGTACATCGCGCCGAAGCAATATTCGACAACCGGAAACTATCAGGGCTATCAGGCAGTGCTCGCGAGAGCCGGGTTTGTCACGTTCAAACCGGACCTGCGGGGACACGGCCAATCCGAGGGTGTTGCGACCGGAGCGCATTTTTCCGAAAAATATACCATCGACACGCTTGAGGCCATCGCTTATCTCAAAAAATATCCGGATGTTGATCCCGGAAAGATCGGTTATTGGGGGCATTCCAACGGGGGAGAAATTGGTCTGCGCGTCGCGGTCATTTCCCAAGATATCAAAGCCTATTCCCTCTGGGCGGGAGTGGTGGGCAGTTTTGTTGATGAGCTAGAGACGTATAATGCAAAAATTTCCTTCCTGCGCGGTTCCAATCCGCTGGTCGAGGAGTATGGCCTGCCCAGTCAAAATCCGCAATTTTGGAACCGGATCGATCCCTATGCCTATCTCAATGATATCTCTTCACCGATCCAGCTTCAGCACGCCACCGGCGATAAAAGCGTGCCGATCGAGCTTTCGCGGCGCTTGCGGGATGAGTTGGAGAAAGTGGGAAAAAAGGTTGAGTATGTGGAATATCAGGGAGACGACCATAATATCGGTCAGAACTCCTCCTTGGCTTGGCGAAGGACGATCCAATTTTTCCGGGATAATCTATAGCTTGAGGTGTGATTTTTGGAAATGCTGATCATGGGCAAATTTTTCCCAAGCAATTTCGTTCTGGCCATTTTTCGAGCTTAATAAAAAATGCGCCTGTTTTGGCGAACTTTTCTTTACGAAAGAGGGGAATTGGAGTAGGATTGAATTACCGATGGGGTTTTTGAAAGAGTAATTATATTTGGAAAAAGTAATTATGCCAAAAATCAAAGACTTGCCAAAACATGAAATGCCAAGAGAGAAGTTGCGGGAAAGAGGAGTGGAAAATCTTCGCGATAGTGAGTTGATGGCGATTTTACTACGAACGGGGATAAAAGGCAAAAATGTTTTGAAGATTTCCAGTGGAATACTGGCTAAATTTCCCAAGAAAAAACTATTAGAACTTGATTATAAAAGTCTATCAAAAATTAAAGGTATCGGTCCGGCAAAGGCGTGTCTTTTTTTAGCGGCATTTGAGTTGACCAAGCGCGCCTTGGAAGTGGAGGACAACAACCTTCCGATGATTATTTCCGCCAAAGATGTCGTGGCGCAATTGCAAGAATTGCGCACCATGAAAAAAGAACATTTTGTCGCGCTCTATCTCAACGCGCGCAGTCAACTGATTCACAAAGAAACCGTTTCCATCGGCACGCTCAACGCCAGCCTCATTCATCCGCGCGAAGTTTTCAAGTCGGCCATTGATCAGTTGGCGGCGTCAGTTATTCTCGCGCACAATCATCCTTCCGGTAACGCCGAACCGTCGGAAGATGACTTGGAAGTGACCAAGCGCCTCAAGGAGGCGGGGAAGATTTTAGGGATTGAGGTGTTGGATCATGTGATAATCACAAAAAGTGCCTATGCAAGCTTAAAAGAAAAACAGCTCGTCTAGGGTTGAATAGGAGATATCCAACAAGAGAATTAGGATAAAAACACTATATTTAAGCCAAAAAAACACTGTTTGACATTACTAGTCTAATATAATATACTAGTAACATAACTTACTAGTATAGTTTAATATATATGCAGCAGGAGCTAATCCAATATTTGCAAAAGCAAATAAGAACAACAGAGGATAGAATCCATAAATATACGCATGATATAAAAGGGGAGCAGCTCCCTAGTCGTTTTTTATTTGTAAAAATACAGAAATATCTGTTTGATTTTTTAGCTAAAAAATCAAACAATAGGTTGATTATAATCCCTGGGCTTCGCGGCGTCGGAAAAACAACCCTAATGGCACAGATTTGTAATGATATTATTCTCAAAAGAAAAAAACTTAGAATATTATTTTTATCCATCGATGAAGCGAGGAATTTATTTAATGTAGGTATTTCTGAGATAATGCAAGCTTATGAAGAAATCCTGAAGGTTGATCTTGAAAGCCTACAGGAAGATGTTGTTATTTTTTTCGATGAAGTACAGAGTGATCCCAAGTGGGCAAAAACACTTAAGATCTTGCACGATAAGACAGCAAGGATATTTTTTTGTTGCACAGGATCTTCGGCAGTCGTTCTGCAAACTACTCCGGATATCTCAAGGGGTCGGGCTATTTTTGAACGAATGACCCCGATGTGTTTTGCGGAATTTGAGATGGTTGGAAATAAGGTTTATCCAACAAAGCAATTAAAAAACAATATCAGAGAGGCGATATACTTTTCAGCTGATGCTAGGGAAGTTTATGCTAAGTTGGGTAATTTGCAAAGATCGGTGAATGAATATTGGAGTAAGGTGGATAGGCGAGATGTTGATAGATTTCTGACGTCAGGTTCATTGCCATTCACTTTGCAATTGCCAAACGAATCGGCAATTTATGATGCAATATCATTGCTTTTGGATGGGATTATAAAAAAAGACTTGCCGATGATGGGTAGTTTCGACATAAAAACGCTAACGCAAGCCAAGCGGCTGCTTTTTATTCTTGCAGAAAATGATACGACAAGCCTGAATACTTTAGAAAAAATATTACAGATTGATCGTTTGACAGTGCTCGGTCTATTAGACGCACTGGAAAAGGCGGAATTGCTTGTGAAGGTTTCAGCTTATGGATCCAATATGTCAGTCGCAAAAAAACCAGCGAAATATTTATTTATGTCTTCAGCGATTCGGATGTCTTTTCTCTCTATTTCCGGGCAAGAAGGTACTTTTATGACCAGAAAGGGAAAGCTACTAGAAGATTCTGTCGGGGCCCATCTGTATCGAGAGTTTATCCTTCGAGGCGGGGGAGCATTCCGTTATGATAGCGCTCAAAGCGGAGCTGACTTTATTTTGCAAATTGGCAATAAGAAGCAGATTATGATTGAAGTGGGGCTGGGGAAAAAAGATAGGAAGCAAATTTTGCATAGCATGAGTCGGATTAATTCTGATTACGGAATCGTATTTTCTAGTAGTCCCTTAGTCATTGATCAGGAAGAAAAAATTGTAAATGTGCCATTGGATTATTATTTTTTAATGTAAGAGCTGACCAATGAGTTTCAGCTGCTAGAATTAGCCTAAAAAGCCAAAAAGGCGTAAAATGATAAAGTGACAGGCTGGATATCAGGGGCGATAGGATTTTTTGGGTATTAAAATAGTTTAAAACTTTATTTTTAGAAAAATGAAAAATTTTTCCGAACTCGAATATTGCCGCAAAAACGCGCTGGCAATTTTAAAATTCAAACCAACCGATTTCACCGATGGGGTTTTTGAGGAGTTGGGAGAGTTTGCGGCAGCCTAAAGTGGTACGTAATTAATTACGTACACCCCGTGTCATTCATTCCCGCACCCGCTTCACAAGCATAAACTCCGGCGGCCTGCCTGCCGAAGCCTCGGCGTAGGCAGAGAATCCAGTGTAGGAGCTTATTAAGAAGCGCAAATCCGTATGGTTAAATAATTTACCTACAAATATATGCCAGTCAGAAAAATGGAAGACAAAAATATCCGCAAGCTGACCAAGGTCGGCAAGCAATCCATCGCCGTCACCATCCCCATCGAATTATTCCGCGCACTCGGTTGGCGGGAGAAACAAAAAGTGATAGTCAAAAAATCGGGGAGTAAATTAATTATTGAGGATTGGAAAAAGTAAATTATGTCAAAAGTAGATGATCTGACAAAACGAATAATCGCTTCTCGTGACGCGCGAGATTGGAAGCAATTTCATAATCCAAAAGATTTAGCCTTGTCTTTGGTTTTGGAAGCAGCAGAGGTAATGGAGCATTTTCAATGGAAGAATGAAAGTGAAATGAAGAAGTATGCAAAAAAGGCGAAAGAAGAAATCGGCGAGGAATTGGCCGATGTTTTATATTGGGTTTTACTAATGAGTCATGATTTAGAAATAGATGTTTTGAAAGCGCTGGACAAAAAGCAAACAAAAAACGAAGAAAAATATCCAATCGAAAAGGCCAAAGGCAGGCATACTAAATACAATAAACTCTAGATTATGATTGTTTATCAATCCACAAAGCAAGGTTTTTCTCAGGATGTTGTCACTAACAATATCGAAGTTGCGATATATGATATTTTTCAGAAAAAGCTAAAAAGAAAAACCACAATTAGCGAAATGAATGCCTGGAAGAATTCTATGATGTACATGGAAAATATTCTTCAAGACGAGGATATTCCAAGTGATTGCGGCGTCATGATAGAATACCAGATTCCACAAACATCAAAGCGAGTGGATTTTATTTTAACTGGTCAAAATAATGACAGAAAAGATCACGCAGTGATTGTAGAGTTGAAGCAATGGGAAAAAGCGGAAATTACCGAAATGGATGGAATAATTTCAACATTCGTCGGCGGAGGAATGCGCGAAGTTAGCCACCCTGCATACCAAGCCTGGTCATATGCAGCACTTTTAGATAATTTTAACGAAGCTATTACCAAGGAGGAAATAACATTAATGCCATGTGCATATTTACATAATTACATAGACGATGGGGCAATTAGGAATGAGTTTTATGCTGAGCATATAAAAAGAGCGCCTGTTTTTTTGAGGAAAGAGACATTAAAACTGAGAGAGTTTATCAAGAAATTTGTAAAATATGGAGATAAGGGCAAGGTAATGTTTCAGATTGAAAGTGGAATAATAAAGCCATCAAAATGCTTGGCAGACAGCTTATCTCTAATGCTTTTGGGAAACAGTGAATTTGTAATGGTAGACGACCAAAAAGTTGTATTTGAAAAGGCAAAATATTTAGCTCTTAAATCTACAGATCAAAGCAAGAATGTCTTTATCGTCGAAGGTGGTCCAGGAACGGGAAAGTCGGTTGTAGCAATAAATCTCATGGTCGAGCTTATTAAGAATGGCCTATTTGCTCAGTATGTCTCAAAAAATTCTGCGCCAAGAACTGTTTACGAAAGTAAATTAGTAGGAACTTTGAAAAAAACAGAAATATCAAATCTATTTTCTGGATCAGGATCATTTTATAATGCGAAGAAAAATATCTTTGGAGCTTTAATTGTTGATGAAGCCCATCGCCTCAATAGCAAATCTGGAATGTTCAAGAATATGGGAGAAAATCAAATTAAGGAGATAATTAATGCTTCAAAATTCTCAGTATTTTTTATTGATGAAAATCAAAAGATCCATTTTGATGATATTGGAGAGAAAGACGAGATTAAAAAATGGGCCAAAAAATTAGGAGCGAATGTTTTTGAAAGCGATCTTAGCTCGCAATTTCGTTGTAATGGTTCGGACGGATATCTCTCGTGGCTAGATAATGCTTTGCAAGTCAGAGAAACGGCAAATGTTATTCTGGATGACGACGATTTTGATTTTAAGGTCATGGATTCTCCTGAGGAGCTACGCAAAGTCATAGTTGAGAAAAATAAAGCAAACAACAAAGCTAGAATTGTTGCAGGGTATTGTTGGGATTGGATTAGCAGAAGAAATTCAAAGTTATATGATATTAACATTCCAGAGTATGACTTTAAGATGCAATGGAATCTTGGTTCTGACGGAAATCTTTGGATCATTGCGAAAAATTCTGTAAATGAAGCCGGGTGTATTCATACTTGCCAAGGCCTGGAGGTTGATTATATTGGCGTAATCGTGGGAGATGATTTGATTGTAAGAGACGGAGTCGTTTTGGTTGACCCATCGAAAAGAGCCAAAACGGATGCTTCAATTAAAGGATACAAGACGTTACTCAAAAAAGATGAAGCTTTGGCGAAAGAAAAAATCAGGTCAATAATCAAAAATACTTACAGAACATTAATGACTAGAGGCATGAAAGGTTGCTATGTATATTTTACAGATAAAGAAACAAAGGAATATTTTAAGAGTTTAATTAAATAATAACTAATTTCAATTTTTATAATAAAAGGATATGGATTATAGAAATTACTACCAACAAAAAAAGCGCGTATTTATTAGCTTTGATTTTGATAATGATCAATTTCTCAGGGATTCCCTTATCGGTCAATGTAAAAATAATGGCACACCATTTGATATGGAAGATTGGTCTGTGAAAGAGCCATGGAGTCAAGGTGAGTGGAAAGAAAAATGTTTGTCTAAAATAAAGAGATGTGACCTGGTTATTGTTATGGTTGGGGAAAGAACGCATGCTTGCAATGGAGTGCTAGCTGAAATAGCAATGGCGAGAGAGTCCTGTGTTCCTGTTGTTGGGTTGAAAGGTTTTCCTGGTAAGAGTTGCCCTAGGCCAGAAGGATTAGTAGGGTACTATGATTGGACATGGGAAAATGTAAAAAATCTAGTTAATAAATATTAAAAAGGGTATGGATAAAAAGCTTCTAAATAAGTCTGCACCAGAATACGGGGAGAATTATTATGCTCATTATTTTGATCAATATAAAATGTATGTTGAAAGCGCCGAAAGAATTAGTGACAGAAGGCAGAATGCCAATAATTTCTTCTTAACCATCAACACCGTTCTTATATCTGTGCTTGGGTTGTCTTTTCAACTTAAGCTGATAGAAAAGCTTAATTGGATAAAAATGGTTCTGGCATTACTCGGGTTGGTTATTTGCGTTATTTTTTGGTTCTTACTTAGAGCCTATAGACAGTTAAACTCTGGTAAATTTAAAGTTATCCATGAAATAGAGCAAAATTTACCATTGGCATTGTATGATTATGAATGGAAGATTTTAGGGGAGGGGAAAAAAGAAAAATTATATTATCCATTTTCTCATATTGAGCTGCTGATTCCTTGGGTTTTTGGTTTAATTTATTTGATCTTAGGAGTTTCATTCATTGGTTAATTTTTTTTATTAAAAAATATGGAATTTTTAAAAAATAACCTCGCAATTATTATAAGCGTTGTCACTATTTTAAGTGGTTGTTTTAATATTTATCAGTATATCGAAAATAGAAAACTAAAAAAATATGGCACAGAAAAAGACCTAAAACGAAGACAGGCAAGCTTGGAAAAATTACACAATGATCATAATGATCCTGTTCTTAAGCCAATGCGTTTAGGAGAAATAGCAAAAGAACAAAACGAATTTGCATACAGGGAAAAATGTCTTAAAGCCGAGATAGAATATTTGGAAAAAATTTTAAATAAATAATCTCATTTTTTGCAATTAATTGCATACACAAAAAAATGAACCAACCAAGGCTAGCTTTTCTTTTTTAGGAGTGGGATTTATGAGAAGAAAACGAAAGAGGTGATTAGGAGACACTGGGAATAACAATGATTTTGTGTTTAATGAAAATATGGTAACTATAATAAAATTTGAATGTCTACAAGCAATATCAACATACACCTTTTTGCTATTGATGATTTTGGCTTTTGTAAAATTGTTATTTTTTAGAGATGATAATGAAAAAAGCCTTCAAAAAATTATTGGCGGACTAGCTGTGTTTGTTGTTGCAATTATATCAAAAAATGGATGGGTGTTTAGTGTTTCACTTTTTATTGGTGGTCTTATTATTGCTAGCGAGGAGTTTATGCAAAAATTAGCAATTATTTTTAGAAGTAAAAGTGAGCATATCGGCCAGAACCTAAAAACAGAGCCAGCTACTCGATCAGAAATGGACAAAAAACAAGAAGATGAGAGTGTCGATAGTATCAAATGTGATGCTGAGAAAATAGATAGAAAAAAGCAATTTCAGGAAGAGAGAAATAAAATTAAAATCGCAGAAAGCAGAGCGCTGGAGTTTTTATCAAGTGAATATGGCACTTATTTTAAGCCTGAAATAAAAATAGAAACAAAACGAGGTAATTTAATTACAGATGGCATACTTTACGATTCTCCAGTTAGCGATGTAATTTCAAAAATTGTTGAGATTAAGTATGTAAAATCAGAGAGGGCTGATTTTATTGGGGAATTCTATATAAGGAGGACCCTTGAAAGAATTAGATTTTTATTGATAGATTTGCCAGTTCTCATCGTGTTGGTTTCGGAGAGCATTACAAAAGAAGATGCTATTAAAATAGCGCAAAGAATAAAAAGATTTGGTGATGTGGAGCTTAGAGTTATTAACATTACTATTGCGAATGAAATTGAAATTATACTATAGACACGGCAAATTAATTCAACTGGTGATTCTAAAAAATTTAATTACGTAATTAATTACTTGCATAAAACAAAAATGGCTAAAAAACAATCAATGGGCGAGATGGTATTTGTACTATATGCACTCGTTGTGTTTATAAAGGTCTTACCATTGCTATTCAAAAATATAGCTTTAGGGGTTTCTATTATACTCGTGGCTTTATTCTTGCCTATAGCTATTTATGTTTTATACAAGAAGCGAAAGAAGAGGAGCTTTTTTGAAAGTAAAAATTCACTGGAGGCGATAAAAAACTTAACCCCAACTCAGTTCGAAGAGTTTATTTGTCATCTTTTTGATAAATTAGGTTATGCAACTGAAGCAGTTGGAAGGCCAAATGACGGAGGAATTGATGCGATCGCTACAAAAGAGGGAGCGAAGCACTACATTCAATGCAAAAAATTCATCACTCAGCAAGTATCTGTCGGAGCGATGCGTGATTTCTATGGCGCTGTAGTTGACAAGCTTTCTGACGCAAAGGCCTTTTTTATCACGACCAATGTTTTCACGTTGGAAGCGGAAAACTTCGCAGTGGGAAAATCAATCGAATTGATTGATGGAAAAAAATTGATGGAATATGTGAAGACGGCTGGATTGGACAAAGCAATTTCTAATCGTCCCGTCTTTGGATCTAGCATTTCTGAAAAATGTCCAAAGTGTGGTGGTCACTTGGTTTTGAAAACTGCGCACAAAGGTTCTCATGCGGGAGAAAATTTTTATGGCTGTTCCAATTTTCCAAATTGTCATTATATAAAAAACATCTAATAAATTTTTCGTACAAAAAAATGAACCACTCAAAACTACTCTCCCTCCTCGCCCAGTGGGACGGCGAAGAGGAATTCGCTATCATGCTGGCTAATCGGCCGGAGCAATTGATTTTGTACAAGGCTTTTATCGTGAAATAGGGTGATAGGGATATGTCAAATAATCTCACAATAGCTATTGTCAAAATATTTGACAAAAGATATTATGCGGTGTAAGATTTGGGTATAAGTAAAAAGTATCAAAACTATGCCTAAAAAATTATATGAGAAAATCAAAAAGCTTCGTTTGAAGCAGGGTTATTCTCAAGACTATCTAGCTAAAAAATTGAGCCTTTCCCGTCCGACGTACATGCAAATCGAAAAAGGCGAGCGGGACATCACCGTGACCGAAGCGGGACTGCTGGCGGAAATTTTTGGTATGACGCTTGTGGAATTTTTGTCCGACACTGACGTGATAGACAAAACTGTTGTTTTGGAAGCGGAAGGGGATAGAAAAGAAAAGAAAAATGAAAATGAGATCAGAATTTCCGTGCCGGTTAAGAATCAGAAAAAATTCAAAACGGTCTTGACCTATATCTTGAAAAAGGTTGGAGGAAAACCGAATATCGGCATGACTGCGATCTATAAGTTACTCTATTTCATCGACTTCGATTATTATGAAAAATATGAAGAGCAATTGATGGGCGCGGTGTATATTAAAAATCATTTTGGCCCGACTCCGGTGATGTTTGCCAAGATTGTGGAAGAAATGAAAGCTAAAAATGAGATTGAAGAGGTTAGGTCGAAATTCTATGACCGGGATCAGAAAAAATATTTCCTAAATCCCGACTATCAAGTTGATTTGACACCGCTCACCGCTCAAGAAATCAAGCATATCGATTGGGAACTTCGGCGATTAGCTGATAAAACCGCCAAAGAGCTTTCCGATCTTTCTCACGAGGATATGCCGTGGCGGGCCGCCGAAATGGGAAAGCCAGTTGAATATAACGGCGTATTCTATCGGGATGAAAAACTGTCGGTGCGGGAATACGATAAACTCTAAGAAAAATCCGGATGATAAATTTCCAGGAAACAAGCGAATTTGCCAAAGAGCTGAAAAAACTTTCCAAGAAATATCGTACGCTGGGAAAGGATTTTTATCAGCTCAAAGAATTATATCTGGTTGCAGCGCCTCAAGGCAATGGAAGCAAGCATTGGAATCTGCTTCACAAAAATGATATATTGGAAATATATAAAGTGCGGATGCATTGCGACTCCACCAAAGGGAAATTCTTCCGCGTAATTTATGCTTATCATCTCAAAACCCAAACCATTGAGCTGATCGAATTTATTGAAATATACTACAAAGGCGATAAGGAGAATGAAAATCAGGAAAGACTCAAGGACTATTTAAAAAATTTCTCTCATTGCGAATAATTACCTAAAATAAAAAAAATGAACAACTCAAAACTACTCTCCCTATTCGCCCAGTGGGACGGGGAAGAGGAATTCGCGATTATGCTGGCCTAATCACCCTCGCTTGCCGGGAATTTATTATAGTGGTATAATATCATTGTAATAAATTAAAATAAATATTATGGTAACAAAAAAAGAAAAAAACACAGGGGCAGTAATCTATCAAGCTAAATCCGGAGCGATTGAACTTAAGGGTGATTTTAAACATGAAACAATCTGGGCGTCTCAAGCACAGATCGTTAGTCTTTTTGGAGTCGACCAATCTGTAGTGTCTCGTCATATAAGGAATATATTTAAAGACGGTGAAATTGAGGAAAAAAGCAATATGCAAAAAATGCATAATGCAAATTCTGACAAGCCTATCACGCTATATTCGCTGGATGTTACTTTGGGCGTAGGTTATCGTACTAATTCAAAGATAGCGATAGAATTCCGTAAGTGGGCAACCAAAACCTTGCGGAGCTACATCGTCGATGGCTTTGCCATCAACAAGAATCGGATCAAGAAAAACTATGATCAGTTTTTGGGCGTGGTGGAGGATATCAAAAAACTGCTGCCGCGTGAAACAATCATCGATACTGGCGATGCAATTGACCTAGTCACGCTTTTTGCTGACACCTGGCTTTCTCTGGATGCCTATGACCGGGACGCTTTGCCGAAAGGGAAGCTGACCAAAAAGAAAGTGGTACTCACAGCAACAAAAGTTGCGGACAGTTTGACTATGCTAAGGAGTGAATTGCTTCGTGAGAAAAAAGCGACGGATATTTTTGGCCAAGAAAGGAGCGCAGGAACGGTCGCGGGAATTGTCGGAAATGTGATGCAGACTTTTGGCGGAAAAGAACTTTACGGGACGGTCGAAGAAAAGGCGGCCTATCTTTTGTATTTCATGGTTAAAAATCATCCGTTCATCGATGGTAATAAAAGAAGTGGGGCGTTTGCTTTTGTCTGGTTTTTGCGGCAAGCTAACATCTTAGATGTGAGTAGATTGACACCTTCCGCCCTCACTGCGCTCACAATTTTGGTTGCGAGCAGTGATCCTAAAGACAGAGAGAAAGTTGTGGCTTTGATTTTAAATCTGATTGCGAAAAAATAGCTGCAAAAAACTTGCCAAAGAATGATTATACTGATATAATATCAGTATAATAAACGAAGTAAAAAATATGAAAAATAAAAAAATTAATGTTCAGGGGATTGACATAGCGATTATTTCTAAGGAAAATAACGATTATATCTCCCTTACAGATATGCTAAGAGCTAAGGAAGGAGATTTTTTTATTTCTGATTGGCTTCGGAACAGAAATACTGTTGAATTTCTCGGCATTTGGGAAAAAATAAATAACCCAAGGTTTAATTATGGCGAATTTGCCATAATTAAAAGTCAGGCCGGGCTCAATAGCTATAAAATAAGTGTTAAAGAATGGGTAGAAAAGACTAATGCGATCGGGCTAAAAGCGACTGCTGGCAGGTATGGAGGGACGTATGCTCACAAGGATATCGCATTTGAATTTGGCATGTGGATTAGTCCGGAGTTTAAGATTTACCTCATAAATGAATTTCAACGGCTGAAGCTTGAAGAAAACGAGAGATTGACCTTGGGATGGGATGCTAAGCGGATGCTTACAAAAATCAATTACAAAATTCATACAGACGCGATCAAAGAAAAGATTGTTTTACCTCAAAAATTATCGAAACACCTTGCTGATATCACTTATGCCAATGAAGCTGATGTTTTGAATGTAGCACTTTTCGGAATGACGGCAAGGCAATGGAAAGATAAAAATCCTAAGTTAGTCGGAAATGTACGAGATTATTCCACCGTGACGCAACTAGTTTGTTTGGCAAATTTAGAAAACCTCAACGCTGAGTTCATTCGTGCTGGATTATCACAGAAAAGTCGCTTGCTAAAATTGAACGAAAGCGCGATTTCTCAGATGAGATCCCTCGAGGGAAGCGCAAGTATGAAAAAACTAGAAAGTAGTTCCGGAAAGTAATATGCAAAAAAGGCATAATGCAAAATTTGCACTAACTGACTAAATATTAAAACTAAAACATATGTTCGAAAGATACATCGCGTACGTGAAGGATAATCCTAAGGGGTACTGGTTCAAGCAAAAACGGTTCGGCTGGGGCTGGACGCCGGTCAGGTGGCAAGGCTGGGTCACGATTGCGATCTATGTCGCACTACTCGTCGCTTCCGCCAGGATAATCGATGCAACGGCGCCCAAGAGTGATGTGCCTTACGCGTTTCTTGGCTTAGTAATTTTATGGACCGCCATCTTCTTCGCTATCGCTTTTAAGAAAGGCGAAAAGCCGAAGTGGAATTGGGGCTGGCCGAAGGAAAAATAAAATCTATGGCAAATTTCAAAACCCACATCAGCTTCGGCGTTTTTATCGGCATCGGTTTTATCGTTGCTGGTCTTATCACTTCCTTGATGGCATCGACCGAGGCGATCATCTGGATTTTTTTGGCCGTCCTGGTCGGTTCATTCCTTCCTGATCTGGATATGGATGAAGGTGTTCCATTTCAGATCCTTTTTGGCCTCTTGGGGGCGGGACTGGCTGGTTTAATTTTTTTGGGTCAATATCAAAGCGGAGAAAGAGGATTGAAACTGCTGGTCCTGTTCCCAATGGCAGTGTTTTTGCTGGTCCGTTTTGGCGCAGGCTACGTGTTTGAAAAATTTACCAATCATCGCGGCATCTTCCATTCCGTTCCGGCTGCGGTACTTTTTGGTCTTTTGACGATCTGGTTTTTGAATTTCTTGGCGATCCAAAGCGAGCAAAAACTATTCTTAGGCCTCGCGGTGAGCGTGGGATATTTGGGGCACTTGGTGCTGGATGAAATTTATTCTTCCGTCAATCTGCATGGTCATTCGCTTTTGCCCAAGCAATCATTGGGCAACGCGCTCAAATTTTATTCTTCTTCGAAAGTTGTTACGCTTTTGGTCTACATCTTTATTTTTATGCTTGTCACAAAACTGCCGGAAACGAAAGAGTTGTTGCAATTATTTAGCTAGATAAATTTGTGGTATAATGAGGCTAGTTAATTATTAACTTAAAAAAATGAAAAAAACCAAAATAATTGCCATAGTTGTCGGAGTTATTGTTCTCCTGTTTTTTGTCCTGGTTGCTTTTATGAGGAACATTTCTTCCACCAGCAAGATGGGAGGCGTGGCGCAGTGGGATGGTCTTGACGCTCCGATGTCGACAGGACTGTCTTCTGGTACGACGTTTAGCAATCCGATTTCTGGAGGGGCACAAGAAAAAAACATCACACGTGACAGTGCTCCCAGTGCCACTTATCAGGCATCGGAAAATAGTCAGTCGCTGACAGACAAAAAAGTAGTCAAGAACGGCAACCTGACATTGAAAGTGGATAAGGTCGATGCGGCTGTGTCAGCAATTGAAAAGATCGCAGAGGGGAATGGTGGAAGTTTATTTTCTTCTAATTTTTACCAAAATGATAAATCGCTCAAAAGCGGAACGCTTTCAATCAAAGTGCCGGTCGCTAATTTTGAAAAAGCTTTTGGTGAATTAAAAACTGTCGCCAGCGCCGTCGTGCGCGAATCGACTAATGGTCAAGATGTGACGGAGCGCTACCAGGACCTGGAGGGACGGATCAAGAACAAACAAGTCGAAGAGGCGGCATATCAAAAAATTCTCGATCAAGCGCAAAAAATCAGTGATGTGATCGAAGTCACTCAGGCGCTTTCGCGCGTAAGAGGGGAGATTGAATCTTTCCAAGGACAGTTGCGCTATTTGGCTTCTCAGACTGATATGTCTACGATCACTATCACCCTGTCGGAGGATTCTGGAATTGCTGTTTCTGATTCTTGGCGCCCATTGCAGGTGGCCAAAGATGCAATCCGTTCTTTGGTGATCAAGGTGCAAAATTTTGTCGACTTTTTGATCGTCTTTGTCATTACCTTTTTGCCGACGCTGATCCTTTATCTCTTGCTCTTCTGGATCGTCTATCGGATCGGTCGCTTCATTTTCGTGAAGCTGTTTGAGAAAAAGGAAGAGGAGGGCAAATAGATACCCTTAAAGAATGGTGTATTCTCGCAATATATGCGTTTTTGTGGTAGGATAATGGTAAATATGCTATATGATCTATTTAATTTCTGCCTCTAATTTTTAAAATATTTCAATGTTAATCAAAAAGAATATTTATATTTCATTCGCGATGCTTCTGGGAATGCTTTTAGTAGAAACTTTCCAATGGTTAATCGAAATCTGGCTAGTGGATCAATGGCTTTTTTCTGGTCTTTTGCCAAAGGAATATATCCATCTTGGCATACACTCTTATCTTCCGCCTTATCTGCAAATTATCCTTTGGGCATGTGGACTTTTCGGCGGCTATTTTCTTGGTCAATACTGGTGGCGGATTGTCTACGTTGAGCGCCAGCATCAAGGGATGAAAAAAAATAAAAAACATTAATATGGAAGAACTTTTGTATGCTTAGTAAGTTTCGATGAAAATCGTACTCAAAAAAAATTTCCAAAGCATCAAAACTTCCCTGCCAAGCATGATCGGTATTTTGCTTCTGTTCAGTTTTTGAGCCCGCCGAGCGACAGGACATGCTAGACAGGAATGATTAGTGATTGATAGTTTATAAGAGGAGCATGGTCTGCGTACTGTTTAAAGTGAAAATATGTCAACAGCTATCATCGGAGCGGGTTTTTTGGGCGGAGAAATCGCGCGGCAACTCTTGGAGAGTGGCGCGGATGTTTTAGTGACGCATAATCAAAATCCAAAATTTCCTGGTTCGCTCAAGTTTGATTTTTTTGCGGATGACAGTGAGGAACTTTTTTCTGGCCGTGAGATCGATACGGTTTTTTTGTCGGCGAAAATTGAGTTTGTGGAAGATCAAGAACTTTTAGAAAAAGCGATGCGCCAGTTTATCGCGGGCTGTGCCGGCAAGCGCCTGGTCTATTTTTCCAGTGATGGAATTTTTGCTGGTGAGCAAGGGAATTATTCTGAAAAAGATCTTCCTGTGCCCGTCACGAATTATGGCAAAAATTTAGCGCTTTGTGAAAAATTGATCCGAGAAGAAAGTGAAGACTATTGCATCATCCGTCCAAGCTATCTCTATGGTTTTTCTGGCGGGCGCTTAGATTCTCGTTTATCCAAAGCTTCTGAGGCGCTCAAAAATGGTGAGCGCTTAGAAAGATTCTCAGATATGTATAAATCGCCGCTCGGAGTTTTTCAAGTGGCGCAGGCATCGATAGGATTAGCCTTTTCTGACTATCAAGGTATTGTGCACGTGGCCGGTCCAAGAATGAGCGTCTATGAATTTCATAAGCAAGCACTAGAAGCGTTGGGTGTTTCGACGGACAATTTGGTCGATGTGAAAATGCCAGTCGAGCGGCCGGCGGATTTTTTGGCCGACACTTCTTTGGAATATTCTTTGATGAAAAAACTGACCGGCATCGAGCCGGCCAGTATTAGAGGCAGCTTGGAAAAACAATCCTAGTCTTTCTTCTCTTTTCTTACGCGCATTTCCATGTGTTTCTTTTGTAGCACATCTAGTAATTTTGTCTCATTGACGAATTGGTGGCGGCGGTCTTTGACGATGATCTTTCCGTTGATCATAAGGTCTCTGACCATCCGTCCGCCATGGGTGATGAGATTGCCGATGAGCGTAGCCGGATTATTTTCGTCATAAGGGACAAAACCGCGGTCGCGCAGTTTCCAAAAAACGATGTCGGCTTTCATGCCGGGCAGGATTTTTCCGCGGTCAAGGAGGCTAAGGACGCGCGCACCATTGGCCGTCATCATTTTGAATAGCGTGCCATATTTGATCGGGCGCGCATAAAGATGAGTGATGCGGGCCTGATAGGCTTCAGTCAAAAGATCGAGCTGGTTTTTGCTCACTACACTATCGGTTCCTAGGGAGATGTTTTTGTAGCCATTGGCATCATTGAATTGCCAAAAAGGAAAGACGCCGCTTTTATGGAGCGTGTTGGAAGTCGGCAGATGGACAATTCCGACTTGGTTTTCGGCCAGTTCGATGATTTCTTGCGGCTTGATGTAGATGGCATGTGAAGCGATGGTACGGGAATTTAGCAGCTTAAATTTTTTCAACACTTCCACTTCGCTCATACCATGACAGCGCAGCGTATTTTCTGCGACAGTTTGGCTTTCCGCCAGATGGACAGTCAGAAATGATTGATATTTATCAATGATTTTTTTTACTTTGCGTAAAGTGGAAAAAGGCGTTTTGTAAAGATAGTGCAACGAGATGGCAGGCGTGGAATAGAACTCATCTTTTTTCTGAAGTAATTTTTCCACCATTTCCGGTGAGTTGGTCGGACGGGAATTGCTTACGGCACTCACAGCGTTGAGCAGATTTTGTCTGGTGATCTGCGCGGCGATTTCACCTGACTCAAAACTCGGTCCGTGTGTAAGGGTCGTGGTGATTCCGTTTTTTTGCTGTTCGGTCAGATCGCCGACTGAGGCATAAAAAAGTGATTCTTCCGTTTCGAATTTTTGCCAAGCGGCCATGTTGGAGATTGTTTCATCGACGCTTTTTTCTTCATCAAGGATCATTGCGCTACGCAAAAGATACATATGGATATGGGCATGCGTGTTGATCAGTCCCGGAGTGACGACTGTTCCGCCGCGTTTTCCAGCGTCATAGATGAGGTCAAATTTTTTTGCTTTGATCTTTTCCAGCGGCGCTACTTCGGTGATGATATCATCTTTGATGGCGATAGATTGATTTTTTAAAATGACCAATTTATCATTCTCATTGCAGGTGATGATGAAGGGGATATTCTTGATCAGGATCGTCCGATAATTTTTTTTGTTCACTTGGTAGCGGCTGTGGTCATTGTTGGAATCGGTAAAAATATCAACTTTTGCTCCGACCGCTTTTTGCACCTCAGTTTGGATATTATTTTTTGGCATAATTTTATGGATTTATTATTCCCATTCCGTCGTTCCTGGCGGTTTATTAGTCAGATCATAAAAGACATAGGAAATACGCCCGGTAGCCAAAATGGCTTCGGTCATTTGTTTTAGCACTGTTTTTTCCATCTGGTAAAAATTTAGCGTCATCGCGTCACGGGTGTTGACCGGGCGCAAGACGATCGATTCTTTGCCACTTCCATCAGTGATGGGGATGAGGACGACGGGGAATTGCCAGATCTGTCCATAGATTTTGGTTGCGCGGATATTTTTAGTCACGATCGCATCTATCTCACGGAGCGTTTCTGTGCGTTTCTCGGTCAGATAAGCATCTTTTTTGATCAGTTGAAAAACAGGTTTTTTCCCAGGATTCAAAAGTAGGACGACGCGATTGACTTCGTGGACGGAATTGGTCGTATTGACTGAAATTTGGTCCAGTTTTTTCCAGGCTGATTCTTTCCAGATGGCGAGGGGATGTGCATAGGTGCGGTTGTCGCCCTGGACGCCGACTGAGCGGATAGGTAGGAGCGCTGATCCCATCTCGGGATAATTTTTTTGGTAGAATTTTTTCACCTTACTTTCCTTATCTTTCAGGTCTTCCTCTGGCATTTTATGATCAAGACAAAGGACGCGGATGGCGAGTCCCGGACCGGGAAAAGGATGGCGTTCGATCAAATTTTTTGGGAGTTTTAGAAGTTTGCCGATTTGGCGTACTTCATATTTATAGAAATCGACCAGGGGTTCGACGACCAAACCTTCGTCGATCATTTTTTGGATAGCATCGACGCGGTTATGGTGCGTTTTAATCTTGTCGGAATTTTTCGTCCCGCCTGATTCGATCGTGTCAGGGTAGATCGTGCCTTGTCCCAAGAGCCATTCCTTGTCGTTCAATTTTAATTTTTTTGTGACACTGTCTTTGATATCCAAGAAAGTCTGGCCGATGATCTTTCGTTTATTTTCCGGTTCGTAGATCCCTTTCAAATTTTCAAAAAAAGTAGCGCTCGCATCGATCACTTCCAAATTATCAAAACCGATCTTTTTAAAATTTTTGATGATTTCTTGGGATTCATCTTGACGCATAAACCCAGTGTCGATATAGAGCCCTTTCACCCGTGCTTTTCCCAAAGCTTTGGTCAACAGGGCAAAAGCGACATTGGAATCCACGCCGCCGCTCACCAGAACGAAGACTTTTTTCTTACCGACCTGTTTTTTGATCTTATCCACGAGATGGGCGACCAGATCTTTGATCTCCCAATTTTTCTGCGCCTTGGCAATTTTCAAAACAAAATTTTCCAGCATCTTTTTGCCTTCGAGCGTGTGGTCGACTTCCGGATGGAATTGCAATCCGTAGAAATTATTTTTTTCATCGGCCATCGCAGTCACTGGACAATCCTGCGTGGAAGCAGTGATGGAGAAATTTTTGGGAACTTTCGAGACGGAGTCGCCATGACTCATCCAGACTTTTGTTGTCCGCCGGATGTTTCTAAAAAGCGCCGTCTTATCTTTCAGCGCTAACTTAGCTCGACCATATTCTCTTATGCGTCCCGGCTTCACTTGCCCGCCTAGAAGATGGGCGAGCAGTTGATGTCCATAGCAAAGTCCTAGGATGGGAACGCCTAATTCTAAAATTTTTGGATCGACCGTGAGTGAATTTTTGTCATAGACCGATTGCGGTCCGCCGGAAAAAATAATTCCACTGGCAGTGGTTAATTTTTCCGCAGAAACGTCATGGGGATAGATCTTAGCCAGTACATTCATCTCACGGATATTGCGCGCAATGAGATGCATATACTGCGAACCGAAATCCAAAATGGCAATATGGTCTTTCATATTTTTGAAATTTTTAAAGTCAGGAGTTGAGCTCCTGGAGCTCCAGGAGCTCAACTCCTGGTAGCCGAATGTTTTTCAACATCGAGCGTTGATTATTTGGTCAAGATAGTTTATAATCCTAATATTATTATTAAATATAACTTTATGCAAGAAGCGTTGACGTACGATGATGTTTTATTAGTTCCGCAGTATTCGGAAATTTTGCCTTCGGAGACGGAGCTGGGCAGCCGTTTTTCGCGTAATATTCCCTTGAAAGCTCCGATCGTCAGTGCTCCGATGGACACCGTGACGGAACATAAGATGGCGATTGCGATAGCGCTTCAGGGTGGAATTGGGATCATCCATAAAAATCTCTCAGTAGTCGAGCAGGCAGAGGAGGTGCGTCTGGTCAAGCGTTACCAGAACGGTTTCGTGATTGATCCAGTGACGCTTTCCTTGGAAGATACTGTTGATGAGGTCTATCGGATCCGTGAGGAAAAAGGCTACAAGAAAATCCCGGTGGTTGATGATCAAGGAAAGCTGCTTGGTATCGTGACTGAGCTTTATTATTTCTGGCCTCAAGACAAAGGCAAAAAAGTCAAAGACATCATGAAGCCGGTAGCAGAGCTAGTGACTATGCTTGAAGGGGCAAATTTAGCTAAAGCCAATGAGGTGATCCGCAAGGAAAAATTAGTCGTGCTGTGCGTGGTGGACAAAAATGGAATTTTGAAATCGATCGTGACCAGAAAAGACTTGGAGAAAAACGAGTCTTTTCCTTTTTCCAACAAAGATGCTAAAAAGCGTCTCTATGTCGGCGCGGCGGTCGGTGTCGGCGCGGATCTTTTGGAACGCGCAGAAGCTTTGGTTGCGGCAGGGGTGGATGTGCTTGTGGTGGACACGGCGCATGGACATTCCAAGGGCGTGCTTGAAGCGGTCAAAAAATTGAAAAAAAATAAGCTGACGCAAAAAATTGATGTCGTAGCGGGCAATGTGGCGACAGCGGAAGCAGTCAAAGATCTCATCAAAGCAGGAGTGGACGGAGTGAAAATTGGCATCGGTCCCGGATCGATCTGTACGACGCGCGTGGTGGCCGGCATCGGTGTTCCGCAAGTGACGGCTCTCTTGGAAGCGATCCGTGGACGGGGAAAAAATGTCAACATCCCGATCATCGCTGATGGAGGGATTAAATATTCCGGTGATATCACGAAAGCTCTGGCATTGGGAGCGAGTTCAGTAATGCTCGGGGGACTTTTAGCCGGTGCGGAAGAATCACCGGGAGAAACAGAATTTTTCGACGGGCTGATGTATAAGACCTATCGCGGGATGGGATCGCTCGGCGCGATGCTCCGCGGTTCGAAAGATCGTTATGGACAGGGGAATGTGAAAGAAGTGGGAAAATTTGTACCAGAAGGCATCGAAGGCCGGACGATCTACCGCGGGCCGCTGGAAAAAATTACCTATCAATTGACGGGAGGTTTGCGTTCCGGCATGGGTTATTTGGGAGCTAAGACGCTGGCGGAGCTGGTCAAAAAAGCTCAATTTGTACGCATCACCAATGCCGGTTTCAAGGAAAGCCATCCGCATACCGTGACCATCACAAAAGACGCGCCGAATTATTTCAAAGGCTAGAAGGAGAAGACTTGAGCGTTTATTTCATTTCCACACAGCTCGAGTCGCTTTTTTTGCAAGTGGCGTTAGCTAGGGTTAGTTCTGTTACGTTAGTAAATTGAAAATAAGGTTTCTTTTTAGCGGAAAATGCAATATTTACTAGGTCAATTTGCCTGGCATTGCCAATCACAATGCCTTTTTCTGATTTAGCGGTAACGTTAGCTATGGTGACATTTTCTATCGGCTGTTCTGGTAGACCGTCAATTTTTACTAAATATTTTGGCGAATTTCCTATAACATTAATTTGATCGATATAGATATTATCAATTCGTGGTAAGGCGCTTGTGGAAGGTTTATTAGTGGAAGAGTCATAGTTCATGTCGAATTGCAAAGCGGCACTTTCAATGTTATTCATCTGGATGCCTCCGGCCCAAATGTTTTCCACATAACCACCGCGTCCCGGCAGAGATTTTACGCGTACGCCCTGACCAGAATCTTCGAATGAGCAATCTTTTATGTAGATATTCTTGACTCCGCCTGACATTTCACTGCCAATCGTAATGCTGGAGTGGCCATTTTTCATGCGAGAATTTTGAATGACGATATTTTCCGAAGGCCGGTTGACGCGCCAGCCGTCTTTGTCCACGCCCGATTTTATGGAAATAGAATCATCGCCGGTTTCTAAGTATGTATTATCTACTAGGACGTACTTTGAAGAGTCAATGACAATTCCATCGTTGTTGTGTCCGTCGGTAATAATTTGAATGCCACGAATAAGCACGTTTTCGCTATACAACGGATGCACTGACCACATTGGGCTGTTTTTTAGGGTAAAATCAAGCAGGCGGATATTTTTGCAGTTGACAAACTCCACAAAAAACGGTCGTAAAGCATCACCTTTTTGAGCAAAAATTCTTTCTTCCACGGGCACGTTATCATCGGCCATTTTGTAGAGCCTTTGGGCATCGCCTTTTTGGATATCTTTCCATTTGAGCCATTCCTTGCCTTGCCCGTCTAGTGTTCCCGTGCCACTGATAGAAATATTTTCACAATCTTTAGCATAGATAAAGGGAGAATAATTTAAAAGTTCAATGCCCTCAAAGCGCGTAAAAACGACCGGCAAATAATCTTTCGGATCTTTGCTAAACAGAATCTCGGCTTCTTTTTCCAAATGCAGATCGATGTTACTTTTGAGGTGGATTGCTCCAGTCAACCATTTGCCAGCAGGAACAATAACGTGGCCTCCGCCAGCGTTCGCGCATTCAATGACTGCGTCATTAAAAGCACGGGTATTGAGTGTTGCGCCATCATTTTTAGCACCGAAATCCGTGATGGGGCATTCTTTTTCTGGAATATTTAGATCAGAAAAATTGGGCATTTCAAAGGGAGGCTCTTGAGGGAAAGAAAGGGGAATTGCGGTTTCTTTGCGCAAAACTTTTTGCCAAGGAAAAACCCCCACAAATATGCAAAGTGTGGTTAGTCCAAGAAACAAAATGAAGGTTTTTTTCTTCATAAAATAGCGTCGGTTATTATTTTAAATTTACCCTAATCCATTATTTATAGGAGTTACGCGTTTCACCTCGCAGCCGTATTTTCTAAAAAAATAACTCGAACGCTCTTTTTTCTTTTCAAAATTTTCCCTCAATCGATGGCATCCAATGGAAAGTTTTGAAGAAAAAAGGCATTCTCAGACACGTTTTTTTAGAAAATACGGCTGACTCGGGCAAACGCGTAAGTCCTGATTTAGTATACACTAGTTGGCCATAAACATAAAACTAACGCGAAAAAACTCATTGGACTGCTGGTAATAATTGATATATGATACAAACAGAATTGAAAAACCTATTGAGATCGTTTTTTTATAGTTATGGCAAAAATGACCAATAAAATTTATCTATTTTCCTTTTTGGCGATAGCGTTTTTTGTTTATCTTTTTTTTGGACTCCAGCATCTGGCAAGATTTGAAACGGCCGATGAGCGCTATTGGATGTATGAAGACCCGGAAAATGGGCGCATCTATAGTTACTGGAACGCCCTAGGAAAGGGAAATTTAGAGGGCACCTATATAAACGATAAGCCGGGAATTTCATTGGCTTATATCTCCGGAAGTGCGCTTCTTTTTAAAGATAAACCGGCAGATAGGTTATTTCTTGATAATTCGGTGGAGCGCAAATATGACCCTCAAGAAACCCAGCGAGTGCATTTCCTGTTTCGATTGCCACTTTTGATTTTTAATGGACTATTTTGCTTGGTACTGTTTTGGCTTATCTGGAAATTTAGCGAAAATCAATGGATTGCGCTTTGGGCGACGATCCTCATTTTGCTTTCGCCGATCCTTCTGGGCATCTCGCAAATCGTCAATCCCGATTCTTTGCTCTGGTCTTTTTCCGCTGGAACGATTTTTGCTTTTCTAGGTTACCTCAAAACAAGAGAAAAAAAATTCATTTTTCTTTCCGCGTTGTTTTTGGGTTTTTCATTGCTTAGCAAATATAGCGCGGTAATTCTTATTCCTTTTCTTTTGAGTACGGTTATCGTCGATATTTATTTTGAGCAAGTAAGACGCAAAATTGCGGTTCGTGAAATTAGCCTATTGCTAGTGGCCTATCTTGGGACAATAATTGGAGCGCTGGTTGTTTTTGCTGTTTTTCTTCCAGCAGTATTTGTCCGCCCGGTTCTTTTGTATGATGCTTTTTTAGATTTAGCTGGATTTCAATATGTCCTTTGGGTCATTAGCAGCATGGTTTTTTTACTTTTTTTTGATGCCCTTATTTTTAAAGGTAAGACACTATTGGGGCTTATGAAAAAGACGAGAGTGCTGACTGTGATTTTTCCGCGAATTTTTGCGTTTATTTTTCTGGCGTTTTTCGTGTTTATCCTTTTTACTTGGGGTCTGGGAACTGAATATGGCGAAATTTTCATGAAAAATGTTTCCTTTGATTTGGAAAAATCATCCACGTTCACTGACAAGGCGCTTCTGGTGAAGATTATTTTGGAAATGATGCCTTTGATCTTTTCCCTAACTCCGCTTAGTTTACTTGCAGGCTTGTTTGTCTTGGGAAAAGCAAGCGTAAAAGATTTGGCGTATGCAAAAATAATTTTTTTAATTTTATTTTTTCTTGGCGCATTTTATGCGGCAGTTTTAGCGCAAAATTTGCTCGTAACTATTCGCTATAGCATCATGCTTTATCCTCTGATGCTGCTTTTGGCAGGCATCGGTCTCTGGGAGTTATTTTCTTGGAAGCGGTTGGAAAAAATTGACAAAAACTGGATAACGGCAGGAATTTTGCTGATCAGTTTTTGGAGCCTTTGGGAAGTTAGGCCATTTTATTTTAACTATGCCAGTGATTTGCTTCCTAATAGCCGGATTATCACGGACGCCTGGGGCTATGGCGGATATGAAGCGGCAAAATACCTCAATAGTTTACCTGACGCCGAAAATCTATTGATTTGGACTGATTATAATGGATACTGCCCTTTTTTCAAGGGGCTTTGTATCATGGGCAAAAGCAACGGGAGATTCAAGCTAAGAGAGGGAGAGCCGATCCCGGATTATTTTGTCAAAACTCGCCGTGGAGCGATCATGTATCGAGGGATGTGGGATATGATAAATGCTAAGTATTTACATGAAAATGGTGATACTGTTTGGGAGCTGGTAATCAATGAAAGAGCAAAAAATTATGTTAAAATTTTCAAATATGAGCCAGAAAAAAATGAATAATTCTGAGCAAAAAGAAACTGGACTATTATTTTGTTTAGCCCTGATTTTGTATTTTTCTTTCGGACTCTATCACTTGACCAAATTTGACACGGCTGACGAGCATTTCTGGATTGATCAGGGTCGCATCTCACAGTATTGGCACGCAATGGGAAAAGGGGATTGGAAAAAAACCAGAATCAATGATAAACCGGGAGTATCTCTGGCTTACATTTCCGGTCCGGGCTTGATTTTCGATAAAAATCATAGCGCGGAAATCAAAAAACGGGGAGATGTTTTTACGAGTTATGATCCGCAACAATTTCAAAAAATTAATTTTCTTTACCGTCTTCCGCTGCTCATTTTCAATGGCCTATTTTCTATTTTTTTCTTTTGGGTCATCGCAAAACTGACGGACAATCGCTGGATCGGTCTTTGGTCAGCCACGCTGATTCTGCTTTCGCCGATCCTCTTGGGCATTTCGCAGATTGTGAACCCCGATGCGCTTTCTTGGCTTTTTTGCTCAGCCGCAATTTTGGCTTACCTGCTATTTTTAAAAACGGATGCAAAGAAAATTGCCGCACTTACAACACTATTTTTGGGACTAGCGTTGGCAACAAAATATATTGCCCTTATCCTGGTATATTTTTTATTTTTTGTTTTACTCTCGTATCTGCTTTATTCTTATGAAACCAGAAAAGAAAGTCAGGAAATTTTTTCCCAAAAAGTTTTGCGCCTAGCGCTTTTCTACCTGGCAATTATTTTTGGAGGATTTTTGCTATTTTCTTTTTTGATGCCGGCCGTTTTCGTGAAAAGCAAATACCTTTTTGATGATGTGATTAATTTTAATCACAAGGGTTTTATTTTTTGGACTACATTGAGCGCAGATCTGGCAATCGCAGCGGATGCGTTTTTTTGGCAAAGCCGTGTGGTTTTATTCCTGATGGAACGATGTAAACGGTATAGTAGTATTATTTTTAAAGGTATCGTGGTAGTTGTCGCCGGACTGTCACTTTTGGCTTTTTTCAATTGGGCGTTCAAAATCAATCTGTGGGATCTGGAGGCAGTGCCATTTGATTCCCGGCAGAGTGATTTTTTTATCAGTTTGTCTTTTTGGAAAAAACTAATTCTGCAAGCGCGTCCGCTGGTTTTTTCCCTTACGCCATTGGTGTTCTGCGCGCTCATTTTTATTTGGCTGAAAACTGTTTTTCAAAAGACCCAATTTGCTTTCTTGGTTTTTATGCTTTCGGCTTTTGTGCTATTCTATTGGATTGTGGTAACAATGCAAAACTTGCTGGTCAATATCCGCTATGGCATCATTCTTACTCCACTGGTTATTTTTCTTGCGACAGTAGGGATCTGGGAGTTTTTGCAGTATAAAAAATTTCAAAAGCTCAACAAGGTGCTTATTTCCTTTGCGATTATTTTTGTCAGCGCGGTCAGCCTATGGTTCATAAGGCCGTTTTATTTTAATTATGCCAATGCTTTTTTGCCTCAAGAAAATCTAGTTACTGGCTCCTGGGGTTATGGTGGATATGAAGCGGGGCAAGCAATAAAAGCAATCACTGCCCAAAAAGAAGCGACGGTAATTGCGGATTATCCTGGTGTCTGCCCGTTTGTTTTTGGTCAATGTGTCGATATCAGCAATGATAATCGAAAAAAAGTGATTGAGGTGCTCAATCAAAATCGCGATGATGTTTATTTCGTTTTGACTCGGCGTGGCCAGGTGCGCTGGGGCTATATCGGGCAATTCATCGAGGCAAAAAAAAGCCCCCCGCTTTGGGAGCTTTTGATTGACAATCGGCCGGGAAATTTTATCCGAGTCTATAAACAGAATTAAAATATTTTAGTATTTTTCAATTTCGATTTTTTCATCACAGTAGTAACTCTTACCTTTGAATTTTTTCCGGTGCATGGTGAGGCGCATAAAATAATCGATGAATAGATTGAGCGGGCGCAAGAATTTGGCCCGGTCAAAAACTTTGGCTACGGCAAAGAAAGTAGACCAAAAAGTGATAGTAAAAATTTTGGGCGGAATATGGGGCGTGATGAATGTGTCCCAGATCAGCGGACGCATTTTTTGTCTGTAGGTTTTTTTAAGTTTGGTGCGATCGCCGGAAAGTGCCAGTCCGGCAATCTTTCCGCTGCGCATCGCATAATAGATGCCTTCGCCCGTGAGCATTTTCACTAGTCCCATAGCATCACCGCAGAGCAAAATATTGTCCGTGCAATAAGTCTTGACCACTCGCAGAGGCAATGCTCCGCCGAAAGTTTTCTTAATCGCATGCTCTTTAGGCAAGATATTTTCTTCCATCGTCCAAGCGATAAAAGTATCGAGATAATATTGCAAAGCGTGTTTGGGTTTTCGTACTATGCCGACGCCGACTTGGTAGCCGGTGGCTGTCGGAAAGATCCAGCCATAGCCAATCTCTTTCCTATACCCGGCGACTACATGCACATTCAAGTCTTTTTTTTCACAGGTTATGTTGCATTCCAGGCAGTAGCCGATCTGGTGCCTTTTTAGTTTTGGGTTACCAAGAAATCTAGATATTTTGCTATGGACGCCATCGGCCCCGATGAGATAGGTGGTAAAAATACTTTGCTCACCATCAGAAATTGTGTAGCCATTTTTTCCTTTGAAGGTAGCCTTTTGGATTTTTTGCAGATCAAATTTTAGAAAAGTGACGTTGCTTTTTTTGAGTGCCTCTTCGAGAAGCAGATTATCAAACTCATAGCGGTCGATCTGGTCAAAAAGATGTTTGAACCGTCTGTTGGCGATGTATTCACAATTCCAATAAATTTTGATTGTTTCGCAAGAATAAGCAGTCAGTTTATCTTTGATTTTGGCATAGTTCTTGAGTTCCAGTGGCCAATCGCGACTGCTCATCAGACCGCCGCCGCAAGCTTTGTGGCGCGGAAAATCAGACTTGTCGATGATTAAAACTTTCAAACCTGAAATATAATAAGCGGCGGTACTGCCAGCCGGCCCCGCCCCGACAATGATGACGTCGTAGTTTTCCATAAATATTTGTTTACTTAAGTCTAGGGGATAGTAATATTTTGGTCAAACAAATTTAGGACTTACGCGTTTGCCGTGATAACCTTCAGACCGCGTGGCCTTTGCAAGTTTTCTTGTTCCAAGGATAGCTATCAGTAACAGTGAGTTTATTTCCGGCTAATCCCGGCTCTAGTATAAGCTTATCACGGCAAACGCGTAAGTCCTAAAGCATTATAAAAAGCACCTCGCTTTTTACGAGGTGCCATTTACCCTTAGAATAAGACTTACGAAACAAAAGTCAAAGCAATGCCGGTTTTGTCCGCCCGGCCAGTGCGGCCGATGCGATGGATATAATCTTCGTAAGTCGCGGGGACATCGAAGTTAATCACGTGACTGACATTAGGAATGTCGAGTCCGCGGGCGGCGATGTCGGTGGCGACCAATATTTCTACGCGATCTTCTTTGAACATTTTGAGCGCCTGTTGGCGTTTGCCATGGGATTTATTGCCATGGATCGATTCCGCTTTAAAGCCACGAAGGCTAAGAATCTTGGAAAGTTTTTCTGTGCTGCTTTTCGTGCGAGCAAAGATGAGCACTTTCTGAAAGGCGGATTCATTAAGCAGGCTATGTAAAATTTCAATCTTATCTTCACCTTGCTTCACACGCACAACATCTTGATCGATCTGGGCGGGCGTGGCCTGGTTTCTGATTGAGATCCTGACTGGATTAACAAGAAAATCTTTGATCAAGTGTTCAATGGCCGGTGGCAATGTGGCAGAGAAAAACAGTGTCTGTTTTTTCTGGGTCAAAAATGACAGTAAGAATTTAATATCATTGATAAAGCCCATATCAAGCATCTGGTCGGCTTCATCCAGCACAACATTGGAAAAACGAGAAAGATCCAATTTTTTTTGTTGCACCAAATCTTTCAAACGTCCCGGTGTGCCGACGACCAAGTTCGGGCGTGAGCGCAATTGCGAAACTTGGCGGTGCATATTGGCGCCACCGATGATGACGACGGAAAAAAGATTAAGACCTCGAGTGAGGGCGATATATTCTTCTTGGATCTGTGTCGCTAGTTCACGGGTCGGTACGACGACCAAAAGTTTCTCGTCATGATTGGCCAGCATCTTATTGATCATCGGAATGAGAAAGGCAGCTGTTTTGCCTGTGCCGGTGTTGGCCAGACCGATCAAGTCTTTTCCTTCAAGGATGTGTGGGATGGTTTTATCTTGGATCGCGGTAGGAAGTTCATAACCACGCTGAGTGATTATTTGCTTTAAACGGTTATTGATCTTCATTTCCGCGAAAGGTGTTTCCGGCTTGTAGGCTTCTGCCGGGATATCAGTAACTGGAGCAGCTTTGTTGATGAATTTATCAATACTGATAAAGCTTCCGCGAAAACCTCGTTGACCACCACGAATGGGGCCATTGCTCCGTCCGGCGGGACGGGAAAAATTTCTGCGCGAAGAAGTACTAGTCGCGCGACTATAGCGTTTTTGAAACATATTTATTTGTGGAAGAGGCTTTCCTAAAAGAAAGGCTCTAAACATAAAAATTAAATGTTTTATGTTTAGATACTTGAGAGTTGCAGTAGACAAACGAAAGTATTAACATAAAAGTCAATTGTAGCACTGATTTAGCTGTTTGTCAAGCTTAATCTTTATTTAAATTTTGTAATTGACAAAGAAGCTTATGTTTGCTTGACTGGATGTATCTAATTACGGATGAATTGTTGAAAAAAACAGCCAAGAGAGAGGAGGAAATATGCCAGTGAAAGAGTTCTTTAAAACGGTTTGTGCGGGAGTTATGGTAGATCCTTCATCGGAAGCCTGCCAGAAGCTTGGCTATATGCCCAAAGAAATAGTCGCTAAATGTGACGATATTGGTATCGTTGTTGGTGTTGCGCCTAATGGAGCGGGCACGGATGTCGTTTGGTGTCTTTTTGAAAAAGACAACGGCCTGGTAAGGCATTTGCCACTACAATGCTGTTGCCAAAAAAAACTTTCATAGATCAAAGAGGAGGTGTCTATGCGGGAAAGATATTTTGAATTAGGCCCAGGTACCCGAAATGTTGAACGGACAGATGTGCCTTGTCCCGAATGCAGAACGGGAAAAGTGGTTATGTTTGACAAGTATATCTGAGGGTGGAGTAGGTTTCGCAGTTGCGATAACCCAAATTGTTCTTATCATGAACGAGGTCCACTTGGCGCATAGAACCGTATGCGCATACTATACTAGATACTCCCGGCTATCACAGTCCGGGAGATTTTTTATTATATAGTTTGACGTATTTGACAAAAAATCAAAAATGATATACGATGAAAACACTACAAAAAAGCCCCAAAGGGCTTTTAAAAAAGCTTAAAAAATCGTTATGAACAAACTTGTCCAATTTTTGAAAGAAGCCAAATCGGAGCTCCAGAAGGTGAATTGGCCGACAAAAAAACAAACCATCAACTATACTTTGACCGTGATCGGGATCAGTATCGTCTTGTCGTTTTTTCTCGGCGGACTCGATTTTGTTTTTGAGTATCTTCTGAAGACCTTTATCTTAAAATAAGCAATTTTTTATTAATTAAGTTTAGTTTTAGAAAAAACAATGGCAAAACAATCACAACATCACGGAAGATCATGGTATGTGCTCCATACCTATTCCGGCTACGAAGACAATGTAGCGCGTAATTTGAAACAGAGGATCGAATCGATGGATATGCAGGAATTTATCTTCGATGTGATGGTGCCGATCGAGAAAAAGATTAAAATTAAAGCGGGCAAGCGCACTGTGATTGAAGAGCGGATCTATCCTGGTTATGTTCTCGTCGATATGATCGTGACGGACGCTTCATGGTACGTCGTGCGAAACACACCGAACGTGACTGGCTTTATCGGTCTGGGCACAACGCCAACACCAGTTGATCCGAAAGAAATCGAGATGCTCAAAAAACGGATGGGTGTGGACGAGCCTAAGTATAAGATTGATGTGAAGGCAGGGGATATGGTCAAGATTATCGATGGACCGTTCAAAGAATTTGATGGTAAAGTCAATGAGGTGGACGAAGAAAAGGGACGAGTGAAAGTTTTAGTTTCCATCTTTGGTCGCGAAACACCAGTTGAGTTGGACTTTTTGCAGATTCATAAATTATAATTTTATAGTATTACCATTATGGCAAAAAAGATAAAGACAGTTGTTAAATTACAAATTCAGGCAGGGAAAGCTAATCCAGCGCCTCCAGTCGGACCAGCCTTGGGACAGCACGGAATCAATATCGGTGATTTTTGCGCTAAGTTCAATGACGCGACGAAAGACAAGATGGGCGATATTATCCCAGCGGAAATCACAATCTATGAAGATCGCAGTTTTGATTTTATCCTAAAAACTCCTCCAGCGTCAGATCTTCTGCGCAAAGCGGCAGGTGTGGAAAAAGGCGCGGGTAATCCATTAAAAGATAAGGTTGGTAAGATTACCGCGGCAAAGCTGCGAGAAATCGCAGAAAAGAAAATGTCCGATTTGAATGCGAATGATGTGGAAGCGGCAGAAAAAATCATTGCCGGAACCGCGCGTTCGATGGGTGTGAAGATTGAAGGGTAATTTTATATAACGTAGTACATTGAAATAGGGAGGTGCTCATGTTAGAGAGTAGACTGAGGTTTAGATTTTGGGTCGTGGCTGGCGTATATGCTTTTTTTGGCTTTGTGTTCACGTGGCTGTCATCGCATTACTTCCTTGTGGTTAATAAGAATCCCATTGCGTTTTTTATAATAATATCTGTCATTTTCGGATATACCGGGGGATACATTTGGCTCTCGGGGGATTATTTCAAAAGTGTTTTTGGATATTATCCCTGGAGAAAAAAACCAGACCATGATGATGAATGGATGGGTGAATTGCATGACTGATAAGGGCAACAAAGCAGATCATGCTCATTGCAAAAACCGGGTGGGAATTGTTAACCAAAAAAACAATTTTCCACCCAAAACTATAAAAATTATTTTTTAATTTTACTAAATATTTAACCAGTGGGAGATCGCTTGATCGCTTGAACCACAAAAATCATATGACACACGGAAAAAAGTATCGAGCAGTCGCGGAAAAATTAGACAAAGAAAAAAGCTATTCCTTGGAAGAGGCTTTGCAACTTGTGCGGGATAATAAGATCGCTAAGTTTGACGAATCAGTTGAGGTGCATATCAAGACAGGAATTGATCCAAAAAAAACTGATCAACAGATCCGTAGTGCGGTTTCTTTGCCACATGGAACTGGAAAGAATAAGAAAGTGGCTGTAATCACTTCAACAAGCGTTGATGACGCCAAGAAATCCGGCGCTGAAATTGTCGGCGGAGAGGAGTTGATCGAGCGGATCAAGAGTGGAAAAATCTTTTCTGAAGACGGAGGATTTGATGTCTTGGTCGCGACGCCGGAAATGATGCCAAAATTGGCGGTTGTGGCGAAAATTCTGGGACCTAAAGGTCTCATGCCAAATCCCAAGACGGAAACAGTGACGACTAAGATTAAAGAAACAGTGGACGCGCTCAAAAAAGGTCGCGCCGCCTACAAGACTGATAACTCTGGGAATATCCACCAAGTGGTGGGAAAATTATCTTTTACTGATGAAAAACTGCTGGAAAATATCAAAGCCTTTTTGGACAGCGTGGAAAAAATGAAACCAGCTAGTCTCAAGGGAAAATTGGTGCGTAACATCTCACTTTGCTCAACAATGGGCGTCGGTTTCAAAATCACAGTTTAATCTATCATCAACAAAAAAACTTTCGGTTTCAGTACTGAAAGTTTTTGTTTTTCAAAGCATAATTAGTCGCGGACTGTCCGCTAGCTAGCGGACAGTCCGCGACAAGAAAAAATATGAAAAGAAAAATAATTATCGGCCTGATCGGGGAAAAAGGAGCAGGAAAAGGAACTGTCGCTGAATACTTGATCGAAAAATATGGTGCGGTTCATTTTGGCACTTCCAAAATTTTGCGTCGGACGCTGGAGGATCTGCATCTTCCGGTGACGCGGGACAACTTGATCAAGTTGGCCTTGGTGCTCAAAGAGGGTTATGGTCCTTCGGTCATCATCGATTCTTTGATCCAAGATATGGAGAAGAGCGATGCGGATATCATCATTGCGGACGGTATCCGGATGCATGGCGATGTCGAGCCATTCCAGAAACACTATGGGGAGAATTTCTATCTGGCCTATGTGACGGCAGATTTGAAGTTGCGTTTCGAACGGACCAAAGCACGCAAGGAAAAAGCCGGAGAAGAGAATGCGACGCTGGAACAATTTCTTGAAGAGGAGGGGAAGTTGACTGAAATTTCCATCCATGAGATCGGCCGGCACGCCCAGTTTAAGATGAACAATAATGGCACAGCCGATGAGTTGAAAGAGCAGACAGAGAAGATGATGCAAGCACTTTTGAAGTAATCTTTTATAGTTGAAAATGTGAAAAACCGCCAGATGTAATTTTGGCGGTTTTTTGACCAAAAAAAGCTTTTATTAAGCCATTCTAGCTTTTTTTGTTTGACAAAAGTCCTATTTGGTGCTATACTATCAAGTTGGTGTATTTTTTGAAAATTCGATATTTTGCAAATTGGTTTTCAGGGTTTCGTGCGTAAGTTTGAAAGCGGAAACACCCTCCTTAGTTTTCGCGAGTAAGTCAAACGTATTTTTCCAGGATAATTCCGAGAGAGATGCAATCTTACGTGCGAAACTTTGAAAAACAACAAGGATGCAACTTACGCTTGTCCAAAAAATAATTTTCAAGGCGCGAGGCCTCTTATTGCTTTATTTTGTTATTTTTAGTTGGTCTGACTCCTGGGGTTTTATTTGGTTAGTCCGGGCTATAGATAAAATTATTTTTTGGACAAGCGTAAGTTTTTTAAGAAATAAATTTTTCTATTTCTTCCAGGATTGATTTTTCTTGCGCATTAATTTTTTCTAGCTCAAGCGCAGTCAATTTTCCCAAGACAAAATCACTGACTTCCATCTGGTTTTCAGTCTCATCTTTATTTTCATTCTTAATTCCGATTCGCAGACGAGCGAATTTTTTTGTGCCTAAAAGCTCGATGATATTTTGCACGCCGTTATGTCCGGCGGAAGTTGAATCACTAGCCAGCTTATATCTTCCGGCTAAGATGTCGATATCATCATGGATGACCAAAAGATCTTCGGGACTAAGTTTGTAAAAAGCCAGAATTTTTTGCACAGCTTCGCCGGACAGATTCATAAAGTTTTGCGGTTTGGCTAAGATTATTTTTTGACCATTTAGTTCGCCATGGGAAATTTCAGCAGAAAATTTGGCTTCTAGTCTAAAATTTGGCAATGACCATCTTTCCCGCAACTTATTGAGAAAAATAAATCCCAGATTGTGCCGCGTCGCGACATATTTTTGGCCGGGATTACCCAAGCCGATGATTAGTTTCATAATATTGCTTTAAATTATTTTAATTGCGTGAAGTATCCTCTTCGCCCTTCGAGAGAGGATGTCCGAAGGACAGGTGAGGGCAAGGGTAATGCTAAAAAAATAAAAATGTTCTGCGTAGGAAAGTAATAATTTTATCAAAAGCCCTTTCCCTCATCCGGCCTTCGACCACCTTCTCCCTAAGGGCGAAGGGGAATTAGTTAGATTTATTTTGCATATTTATCAGATCTTGATCATCTTGGGCTTTTTTGAAATCTTCGATCGAGTCTTCCGGCACGTTGTATTTTTCAATCAGATCCTTGCCGATGACTAGGACGATGTCCGGTGATTTTTTTTCAACTATTTTTTGGTATTTATCCGGCAAGGCATAGAAAACCTTAGCGGGAAGGCGAGTAGCTAATTCGTCAAGCGTGAATGGCTTGGTCCCTGAGTTGGAGTCATAGACGTTTGTCGTCTTTTCCTGATCTTTTCCTGGATCGGTGATAATAATTACGTTTTTGTAGACCAGATTTTCGCTGAGTAATTTTTGGATCTTGGTTACGATAGTATTATCTCCGCTTTTGTTAATGAGCGCAACCAAAGCGTTTTCCCCGCTAATTTCTTCGCGGCGTCTTTTGAGTTTATTCAAGTCAAAAATGTTTTGCGCCAACTCTTGGATTTCACTATAATTGCCGACGCGGGGGATTAGGACAAAGGCGGCAATATCGCCATAATAAACATGTGAGACTTTGAGCAAGCTGTCTTTATTCCAGGCATCGACAGTAGAATTGATGATGTTATTGGTGTCTAATTTTTTGCTCAGCTCAAAAAAACTGCCTATTTCATCCGATGACAGATTGGTCTTGATATTGTTCCCCAGCGCGTCGAAGAGCTTGTTCAAGGAAGAGATGTCAAAAAGGGTGGTGGCGGAAAAGATTTTATTTTTTGTCACTTGGATGATTTGTTGTTGCCTTTTGGCACGGCCAAAATCACCCTCTGGGTCATCGTGGCGTTCGCGAGCATATTTCAAGGCCATGTCTCCGTCAAGATGTTGAAAACCCTTTTTGAGATCAAATGTCTCATAGCTATAGTTCGGTCCGGGATAGCGCTCGTCATAGATGTCTCTAACATTTGTGATATTTACTCCGCCAATCGCATCGAGTACTTGCCGAAAACCGTCAAAATTAAGTACGGCATAATAGTGAATATCTAAAGAAGTGACAGTAGTGATTGTTTCAAGTAGTGGATCGATTGCTTTGCTCTGATCTTTTTCATTATTGAGTCCCGCCTGGTAGATGGCATTGATTTTTGTCTGCCAATCGGACGCGGGCACTTTGACATAGAGGTCACGCGGAAGTGAAAGCAATGCAACTTGGTTAGTTTTGAGATTCAAACTAGCAATCATGATTGTGTCCGTCAGATTTCTTCCTGGTTTTCCGTCTCCCGCTACGCCCAAGAGTAAAATATTGATTCTTTCACCATTGCTATTTTTTAACTCCAGCGGTTCATTTTTGGCAATTTGAGCGACAGAGGTGAGTGTGTCGAATAGATTTTCCGGTTTTTGGTAGACGTTTATCTTGTTGCTAAGAGAATTCAGTTTGTGCAAGAAAAAAGCTCCATAGGCGATTGCGCCGAGAAGGAGAAGTATGATAGACCAAAGAATCAGTTTTATCAATATTTTTTTTATCGCCATCCTTTTTTGTGAAAAAGTTGCACCGGAAGCTATTTAATCATAGCCTGTTAGTGGCCACAAGTCAAATTAGGGCTTTATATAAGGAAAAAATGCCCTTGCCAAACGGATAATTTTCTGCTATGCTTAAGAACATTCGAGGTCAACTTTAATCTATTTAAGAAGTATTTTTATGGAAGAAAAGGAACAGGAGGTGCGAGACGAAGTTCTTCGCGAAAAAGCAGGCTCTCCAAATGGAAATTATGTCGGTGTCGGAGGATTTGTTTTGGAAATAATCAAGATTATATTTTTGGCGTTCGTGATTATCGTGCCAATCCGGATGTTTCTCTTTCAGCCATTTTTTGTCCAAGGCGCTTCAATGGAACCAAGCTTCGAAAATGGACAATACTTGATCGTCAATGAGTTGGGGTTCAAGAAAACAACCGTTGGTCTAGATAGTATTAAATTTTTTACTGTTGGTGCTTTTCGAGAAATTACCAGGCAAAAAGTGGTTGTTTTCCGCTACCCGAAAGACCCGAGCAAATTTTTTATCAAACGCATCATTGGACTTCCAGGTGAGCGGATCGAAATAAAAGACGGCAGTTTCAAGATTTTTAACAAAGACAATCCCGATGGTTTCGTGCTTGACGAGAGCGCTTATTTGAACAAGAACGTAAAAACAGTCGGCGACCAATCAGTGACGCTTTCCGATAATGAATATTTTGTGATGGGGGATAACCGGCCGTTCAGTTCAGATTCGCGCGTATGGGGACCGGTACCAAGTGAGGATATTATTGGTGAGGTGTTGGTGCGCGCTTGGCCGCTCAATCAAATCTCAGTGTTCTAAATTTTTTAACTTAATTTTTTATCCCAACTTCCTATGCCTAAAGTCACAAAGAGTGTAACCAAAGAAAAGGGCGCGGTAAAAAAAGTTTCCAAAAAATCTAAAGCGGAAAAACCGAAAGACGAACCACTGGTTTTGCAGAATTTGCGCGGAATGAAAGACACTTTGCCGGAAGACCAAGCTTATTGGGAGCAGGCCAGGAAAGTCGCTGAACGCTTATCCCGAGATTATGGTTTTTCACGGATTGATGTACCACTTTTGGAATTTGCGAATCTTTTCACAAGAAATATCGGCGGCGGAACGGACATTGTGGACAAAGAGATGTATGCCTTCACGACGCGTGGCGGCGATAAAGTAGCCTTGCGGCCAGAGATGACAGCGGGAATTTGTCGCAGTTTTATCCAACACGGAATGCACACGCTAGCTAAGCCGGTGAAACTTTTTTCGATCGGCCCGGTTTATCGCTATGACCGTCCGCAAGAAGGCCGTTATCGCGAGCATTATCAGGCCAATTTTGATGCGTTTGGAGAAGATGATCCAATTTTGGATGCGCAGATGATCCAGATGGCGCATCGTCTGACACATTGTTTGGGCTTGAAATTTGTCCAAATCCAAGTCAATTCGATCGGTTGTGCTGTTTGTAAAAAAGACTACAATAATCTCTTGGTGAATTATTTGGAATCGAAAAAGACCAAACTTTGTCAAGATTGCAAGCGGAGATTGGAAATAAATCCGATGCGTGTTTTAGATTGTAAGGAAGATAAATGCGCTCAAGTGGCGGCCACGGCGCCGCAGGCCGTTGATCACCTTTGTGATGAATGTCGGGTGCATTTCAAGACATTGCTCGAATATCTGGACGAATTGGATCTGCCCTATACGATCAATCCGCGCCTTGTGAGAGGGCTTGACTATTACACAAGAACTGTGTTTGAAATTTGGTCCGGTTCAGAAGAAGGCAAGAAAGCTTCTCTTGGTGGTGGCGGTCGTTATGATCGACTGATAAAAATTATGGGTGGCGAGGATACACCAGCCATCGGCTTTGCGGTCGGCATGGAACGCATCATTGCAGAGATGAAAAGAGTGCAGGCCAAATCCTACAAACCGATGAAGCCGCGCGTCTTTTTGGCGCAACTGGGAGGCTTGGCCAAGAAAAAAAGTTTGCGCCTGTTTGCTGAGTTGGAGAAAAACGGAATTCTTACGGCAGAAAGTTTCGGCCGGGGCAGTCTCAAATCGCAACTGAAAATCGCTAACCGCTTGGGAGTAGAGCTGACGTTAATTTTGGGTCAAAAAGAAACGCTGGATGGCACGGTTATTATCAAAAATATGCAGACCGGCGTGCAAGAAACAGTTAGTATGGAAAAGCTGATCGATATCATCAAGAAAAAATTAAAAACGGACAATGTGGTTGTCTTTCACAATCACGAAGAGCCGATTATATAATAAAAATTTTAAGGAGAAATCCGCCTTCGCTTCTGTTGAAGCTTCGGCGTGACGAGGAAAAATTATGGAATGCTTATTTTGCAAAATCATCAACAAGGAACTTCCCGCTTCTGTTGTTTATGAAGATGATGATATCTTGGCCTTTAAGGATGTCCGTCCCTTGGCTCCAGTGCATATTCTGATTATTCCCAAAAAGCACATTGAGAGCTTAAATGACCTGACCGAGAAAGATGTCAACCTGGCTGGGCGGATGGTGCTCGTCGCCAAGAAAATTGCCATTGACTTTGACATTTCGCCAAAAGGGTATAAACTACTTACTCGGGTCGGTGAATGGGGCGGACAAGAGGTGGCGCACCTGCATATGCACCTCATCGGTGGAGTCCGGCTCTATGAGAATATCCGTCCTTGGGCGGATCGCTAAAATTAGATAATTGATTGTTTTGTAATTTGGTTGAACTTAGAAAGGAGGTTTTTTATGATCGAGGTAAAAAAGAAAGAACGTGAGTCACCGGAAAGCCTAATTAGGCGCTTTAGCCGCCGCATCCAGCAGAGCGGAGTTTTGATGCGCGCCCGAAAAGTGCGTTTTCGCCAGGATGAAAAAAGCAAACGCGAACTGCGCGCCGGAGCGATGTATAAGGTAAAAGTGCGTAAAGTTGTGAATAAGCTCAAAAAAATGGGCAAATTTGACGATCAAAACTTCAAAAACGTCAAAAAGAAATTGATCAAGTAATCTTATAAAACATATGCTAAAACAAACCATACTTGATGATCTTAAAGCCGCTATGAAAGCCGGGGATACAGTGAAGCGTGATACGCTCCGGATGCTTGATTCGATGGTGAAAAACGTCGAGATCGAAAAGCAAAAACGGGAATCCGGTCTTTCTGACGAGGAAGTGATGGAAGTGATTGGGAAAGCGGTGAAACAAAGAAAAGATGCTTCCGCGCAATATCTGTCCGGCGGACGCGCTGATCTCGTGGAAAAAGAAAATCAAGAGATTGCAATTCTGGCTGCCTACTTACCAGCCCAATTGGACGAGGCCACTGTGCGTGAAACGGTGAAAGCAGTGATCGCCCAAGTTGGTGCAACTGGAATGGCGGAAATCGGCAAAGTGATGGGACCAGCAATGGGAAAGTTGAAGGGCCAAGCCGATGGAAACCTGGTCAAAAAGATTGCTGAGGAAGAATTGGGGAAATAAAGCGTTCAGAAATTTATTACCGCATCTAATTGCAGGAACGGGTTTGTAACCCGTTCCTTTTAGTTTGTAAGGACCATCGGAGGGAGCGGGTTGGCTTGCCCTGATCTCGAAAAAATGCTAGGTTATATATAATTGATAAATTAAATAGTTTTATAATCTTATGAAAATGGAACAGGTGTTTGTATTGGGTGGCGGAGATATGCGCAAGGAAAAGAGTGGGGATTTTGTCGAATTTCAATCAGTAGGGGGCGTTGAGAATTTTTTAACTTATGAGGAAGAAGTTTTAAAAAGAGCTAGTCTCGGAGGACTTAGAGCCTCTAAACTTATGCGCGCTTTTGTTTTGGGCACCCTTATAGTTAGTTCATCAATGGGGCATGTTGCCATTGAAACAAAATCTGCAATAGCTGGAGAAATGGCCACTAAAGTTGAATCCAAAGAGCAATTACAGCTTCTAATCTCTGGAACTATTGACGGAAAAATACCATTTGAAATATATAAAACGAATTATCAGAGAGAGGATGATGTCGAATATCAGAAAAAAATAAAAGATGCTGATTTTATGAAAGTTGCTGAATTATGGAGAAAGGCTGATTTGAAAAGTTATAAGATTGTTGTTGGTGGAAAAGTGGCGGAAATTAATGAAGCAGAGATTTATTCAGATGGAGGTAGTCAATCTTTCAGAACCAATCTTGGAAATTTTTTTATTGCTCATCCATTAGCACAGGATCTTACGAGTGATGGTAGAAATGTTCTCCCGAAAAAGAGCAAGATTAGTTTAAATGACGAAAAAGATCATACAATTCAGATTAAAATAGATAACTTATTCAAATCTAAATAGTATGGCAACAAATACAGAAAAAGGTATAAACTTAATGATGAATTCCTCTCTGTCTGAAAATAATAGAGAGTATATGATTAATTTGCTGTCCCAAGCTAATGATAATCAGCTATGTGAGCTCGTCGCTTTATTAGAAGACAATCCCGACTTTCTTGAGAACTTAGTGGATATTTATCGAGCAAAGGAGGAATCGATAGTAAAAAATGACAAAATTTTGTGGCAAAGATTAGTCAATAAGGAGATCGAATTACTTAAAGAGTTGGAGAAGTAAGTCTTCTAGGAATTATTGTCGCATCCAACAGCAGGAACGGGTTTGCAACCCGTTCCTTTTAGTTTACTAGCTATAAATTTTATTAGGCGTAATTTCACAGTGCGGATTTGCGCTCGACCAATGCCAGTGCTCCGGTTCAGTGACATAATTTTTCTTCACTGGATTGTTGTGGATGTAATTTACTTTTTGCAAATAAAATTCCTCGGTTTCGATTATTTTCGGCATATTGGTTTTTTCCCAAAATTCATATTTTCCATCGGCGTCTAAAAATAATTTCAGCACATTGGGTTCTGTGCTTTCAATGTTTCTGTGAAATTCTTTTGAAGTAAATTTTTTGAAATCGCAAACAAAACCAGAAACATCTGGTGAGCTAGCTATTAGATGGAGATGATTTAGCATAAACACAAAAGCATAGATCTTTAGTTGCTTTTCTTTTTGGCAATATTTTAGCGAATCAGCTAGGATATTCCACCGATAATATTGATCGAAGAAGTAATAAAGATTTTTAACACTAAAAGTGAGGAAATAAGTTCCTGAGCTAAACTCTTTGTGTATTTTTACCGAAGGCATTTTTTGTTTTGATAAGCTAAAAAAGATTGTAAGCTATGCGGAACGGGTTACAAACCCGTTCCTGCCAAAAGGCGGGCGACACTAATTTGCTAGCTCGTTCCTGCGACAAGAATATTTTTTGTGCCGATGGTGGGACTTGAACCCACAAACCTTGCGGTACACGATTTTGAGTCGTGCGTGTTTGCCAATTTCACCACATCGGCGCGGTTTTCGCGCTATTTGGACTTATGCAAAAATTGTAGTATAATTTCATTATACAAAGATTATTCGCATGTCCCGTTTTCGCAATACGGGTTCGCGAAGCGAATAACCACTTATTGATTATGGCAAAGATTATTTCATTAGTCAACCAGAAGGGCGGAGTGGGTAAAACTACCTCGGCCATCAACCTTGCGACCTATTTGGCGTCGGCGGGGAAATTTGTGCTCCTAGTCGATCTTGATCCGCAGGGCAATGCTTCATCGGGCCTCGGGTTTGACATCCGCACGATTGAAAAAAGTCTCTATCACTCGATGATTTTGGGCGAACATCCTTCAAAAATTATTATGCGTACGGAAACACTGGGGCATGATCTGATTCCGTCTTCGCAAGATTTGGCGGGAGCGGGGATAGAACTTGTACATATGGACAATCGGGAATTTCGGCTCTATAACGTTTTGCGTGAAATTCGCACAAATTATGACTATATCATTATTGATTCTCCGCCTAGCCTTGGCCTGCTCACAATTAATGGTCTGGTAGCCTGCGACGAAGTGATTATTCCTGTGCAGACCGAATATTTTGCCTTGGAAGGACTGAGTCAGCTTTTGAACACCATCACGCTTGTGAAAGAAAATTTGCAGCCAAATCTCAAAATTATGGGTGCACTGCTCACGATGTATGACAAGCGCAATCGTTTGGCACGTCAGGTCGTGAAAGAAGTGCAAGATCATTTCCCTGGGCACGTTTTCGAAAGTGTCATTCCACGAAGTGTGCGTCTCGCTGAAGCACCTGGCTTTGGCAAATCAATCCTCGGATTTGATTCTTTTTCGCGCGGTGCAAGATCCTATAAAAATTTTGCCAAGGAAGTGATCGGGCTGGAGAAAAAAGAAGTTAAAAAGTTTTCAGTTTAAAAATAAAAAAATGGCACAAAACTATGGACTGGGAAGGGGATTATCATCACTCATCCCACAAAGAAAAGCAACTAGCGCGGGCGCTGACGAGGGGGAGAAAAAAATCACCAAGCCGGAAGCGGATTTTAATTATTTCGGTACACGCGCAGAAAAATTAGAGGTGCCCGGCGGAAACGGAGCTCAGCTCCGGAGCACCGGAGCTGAGCTCCGTAGCGATGTTGCGCCAAAACTTTTGGAAGATAATGAAGTTGAAATTAGCAAGATCGTGCCTAATCCGCATCAGCCGCGGTTTCATTTTGATGAGACGAAATTACAGGAACTTTCCAACTCAATCAAGGAGCATGGCATTATCCAGCCGATCGTGGTTAGTCGCAATGGTGAGAAATATGAAATCATCGCCGGTGAACGGCGTTTTCAAGCAGCCAAATTGGCAGGCCTTCTGAAAGTCCCGGTAATTTTACGTGACGTGACAGAACAACAGAAACTGGAATTGGCGATCATCGAAAATATCCAGCGGCATGATTTGAATCCAGTCGAGGAAGCGCGGTCATATCAAAAATTGATGGAGGATTTTGATTTGAGTCAAGAAGAAGCGGCCATCAAATTGGGCAAGAGTCGTTCGACGGTGGCGAATAAGCTTCGAATCCTGAACCTTCCTGTAGAGATTCAAAAGGCATTAATGGAAGACAAGATTACCGAAGGTCACGCCAAGGCAATTTTGGCACTGGAAAATCCGGAAAAACAAAAAGCACTGTTCGATCTGATTCTCAAAAGTGGTCTCACTGTCCGTCAGACGGAAAATAAGACAAAAGAAGTTTCCGTGCGTACGCACAGTCGCCAGGTCAGCGTTGACCCGGAACAAAAAGCCCTTGAGGATAATCTCTCTCAAGCCCTAAACACCAAAGTTAAATTGCAAAAATCCGGCGCAGGCGGAAAAATTGTGATTGAATTTTATTCCGAAGAGGAACTGAGAAATATCGCAGAGAATATTGAGCGGATTGGGAAGTAGGATCGAACGTAAATATTATTAACAAAATTTAGCACAATTAAAACAATTTTTATGAAACACAACAGCTACGCAAACGGCGGTCTTCAAAACATTGAGTTTAGTAACAATGGTTTCGATAAATCGGTCGGAGTTGTCGAGCCTGGCAAATACACCTTTACGCCTGATCGTGAAGAAACAATCCAGTGCTTAACGGGATTACTGGAAATCAATAATGAGCAATGCATACCAGGTCAAGAGATTGTAGTCAAGCAAGGTGCGCCATTTACTATTGTAGCAAAAGAAACCTCTAGCTATATTTGTCTGTATCAATAAGAATATAATATAGTGGAACTCAGCGTTATGGTAAAATCTTAAAAAAGCAAACCTTTAAAATTAGCAATTAAAATTATGGGCAGTTTCATCGAGATGAATGATACTCTGCAAATATCTAGGGAGCAGGGTTTTCCAAAAGAATTAGATTATGAGCAACATAAAATAAAGCCAATTGTTGCTTCTGATTTTGAAGGTAAAATTTTTGAGTTTAAAGATAAGCCTAAGGTTAGGATGTATCATTTACCGCCTGTTCGTAATTTTCTGGCTCAAAATATAGATGGTGAATGGCTTTACTGGGGACTTGTTCATGTTATTGAAGTTATTCACAACAATCTTAATCAAACAACTTCTGGAAAATTTAAAATAATCTATATCTATACACCAGAAGAAATGAAACACGCTCATAAGCTGATAGATAGAAACAAAGATACTGATTATTTGAAAGTTATGTGATTTTAATTGCGAAGAAAAGGCGATGCAATATGGACAAAAAAGAAAAAGAAAATAAAACAGATACGACCGTTGAAACTTATAATAATATCGTGAAGGAGTATATTGAGTATTTTAAGACCAAAGATCTGGGAGAGAATGTTCAATTTCAAAAAGAAATAGATTATATAGTTTCAGAATTAAAAGAAAATGCTGTGATCCTAGATGCAGGAACAGCCACGGGAGAATATCCTAAATATCTAACTGAGAAATGTTCAAAGAAATTTAGAGTTGTTGGAATCGATGCGGCAAAGAATATGATAGAAGTCGCAAAAAACAATGCACGCAAAGCAGAGTTTCAGGTAATGGATATTAGAAATTTAGAGTTTTCAAAGGAACTGTTTGATGTGATAATTTGTTTTGCTACGTTAACCCATGTTGATGATAATGAATGCTTGAAAATTCTAAATCAATTCGATCGTATACTGAAAAAGAATGGATTAATTGCAATAAATGTTTTGGAGTTAAAAAATAATAACAAAGAGATTTTTGGAAAAGAACCATTTAATCCAGAATACAAAACATACTTTAATAGGTATAGTAAAGATTTTTTCAGGGATTATTTTTCAAATAAAGGATATGCAATCCTGAAGTTCATTGATAATCCGCTGCTTAATCCAGAAAAATTTAACGGAGAATTGGCTGACGATAATCAATTTTCAATAATTGTAAGGAAAAATAAATAGTGCTTAGGAACGGAAATATTTATATGCGCAAAATCGATCTAAAAAACGTGGTTTGGAAGGAAGGGGAATATTATGTTGCTCAATGTTTGAACGTGGATGTTTCCAGTTTTGGAAAAACTAAAAAAGAGGCACTATGCGCTTTGGATGAAGCACTAGAATTATATTTTGAAAATTAAAATGTTCTCGAGGGACTTTAATACGATTTTAATTTTATAACTATGGGTATAGATCAGAGGTTGACATTTAATAGAATTGGTGGAAAAAACGAAAAAAATAAACCCGATGCTTTATTTGAAAACAGTGGTTTTAAGATAGAAAAAAAGCGGACATTAAACGGGGATAATATTTTTGAAATAAAAACTCACAGCGGGGATATTTTGTTTGTAGATTTTTCTTTTCCTGAATTTGATTTAAATAATGATAAATTATTTTACAGCAATAATCCTCCCGAGGTAAGAGCTACACCGTTAAAATTAGAATGTAAAACGTTTGAATTTTTGCAACTAGAAAATAAGTATAAAAATTCTTTAAGACAGAATTCACCCTCTACGCTTATTGGGAAAATTGAATTACTAGAACAGACTATGAAGCAAGAAATAAAGTCTAGTCTTGCTAATGAAAACATCCGCAGTAGTAATGATATTTTGATAAAAAAAAGTAGTGCTTGCGTTGGCCAATCGTTAATATCCTCAATGATTTTGAAAAAAGTTTTCCCCTCTCTGAGTGTGCAGACAATAGCGGGATCTACGGAGCAAGTTGGTCAAATGGAGTGTCAAACACACTCGTTTGGTCATGAATGGATAAGAATTCAGGAAAAAAATGAAGTTGTTCTGTACGATCCGCATTATCACAAAATTCGTTCTTATGATTTAAAAAATCCAACCACCAATGATAACGATCCTTTTGCAAAGTATGATGTTGATGCATTGCCTTTTGCGAAAATAGGTGAAATGCTAGAATCTGAAAGTGGGGATACTAATATGAAAATTATTGCAATAGATAATGAAGCTCGAGGGGAAGGATTGACATATAAATATCGTGTGCCAACTGACTTCGCTTTATACTCCCAAATATTTGGCAGTATTGCTGGTAATATTAGAAGTCGCGGAGGAAGTTTGAAAATAACCAACAACGGAATATCAACGCCAATTAAAAATCAACCTGATTCAGCAAGGTTGCTGTATCCTATTAAAAAAATAAACAAGGAGTAAAAGGTGATAAGCGGAATTCGCCTTGTAGCTCTAATCAGCTTTTTTCCAAAGCTGGACTAGAAATAAATATTTCCCTCCAAAAGGCAGGCAGGCAAGTCGGAGAGACTTGAGCCGACAGGGCGGGGGCAAATTGCCACCCTCCCTTTTTTTTAGAAAAGAATGGAAAGTAGATTTTTTATAACAACCCTTCTTTCTTCAAATATTTCTTAATCTGACTTTTTGCCAGAGACGTGCGGACAAACTTCAGCCAGTCGCGGCTGGGGTTTTTTTGATCTCGGGTGGTGAGAATCTCGATCACTTCGCCGTTTTGGATTTTATAATCCAAAGTAACCATCTTGCCATTGGCTTTGGCGCCATTCGCGCGGTTGCCGACTTCGCCGTGGATGCGGTAGGCGAAATCGATCGGCGTGGCATCTTCCGGCAGGTCGATTATATCTCCCTGCGGAGTGAACGCAAAAATATGATTTTTGAAAAAATCAATCTTGAGACTTTCCATGAACTCGGCGTCATCCTTGCCAAGATCATTTTGCCATTCGCGCAACTGATTGACCCAGGCTAATTCTTCGTCCGGCACGGCATATTTACTTTTCATAAAGAAATTTTTCAGTTTTCTTTTTTTCTCCGAATAGATCCAGTGCGAGGCAATGCCAAATTCCGCCTCGTCGTCCATTTTTTTGGTGCGGATCTGGACTTCCAGAAAGATGCCTTCTGGTCCAAAAATCGTGGTGTGGATCGATTGGTAGCCATTGGGTTTAGGCAGTGAGACGTAGTCCTTAATTCGGCCGACCAGTGGACGATATTTTTTGTGCACGATGCCGAGCGTTTCATAACAGTTGGCCAGTTCTGACACAATGATGCGGATGCCCAGGAGGTCATAGACCTTGCTGATGTCCATATCGTGGCGTTTTAATTTCTGGTAGAGGCTGTAGATGTGCTTGGTGCGTCCGAAAATTTCCAGCACGTTGATCCCTTCCTTGGTCAATTCCTTTTTCAGTTCAATGACCATCTTGTCGATGAATTTTTTTCTTTGGCCATATTCCGCCATGACTAATTTTTCCGTCGCGGCGAAATTTTCCGGATCGAGATATTTGAACGATAAATCTTCCAAGCGAACCTTGATCTCTCCGATTCCCAGGCGATTAGCGATCGGGGCAAAAACTTCCATCGTTTCCAGCGCGATGCGCTGTTGTTTTTCAGGCGGAAGATATTCTAGCGTTTCCATATTGTGCAGACGGTCGGCTAATTTGATGAGAACGACGCGGATGTCTGAGGCCATGGCCAAAAACATCTTGCGCAGATTTTCCAAATAATTATCTTCTTTCGCTCCGCGCAATTTTATCTTACCCAGTTTAGTGACACCATCAACCATGCAGGCAATTTCTTTGCCAAATTTTAGTTCCAGCTCCTTGAGCGTGACAGTTGTATCTTCCGGCACATCATGCAAAAGTCCCGCGGCAATCGTTTTGGAACCCAAGCCGATACGCGCCAGATTGAGCGCGGTATGCAAAGGATGCTGGATATAGTCGTCTTTGCCGGATTTGCGTTTTTGGCCCAAGTGGGCTTTCTCCGCGACAGCATAAGCACTGCGGATCAGAGCTTCTTTTTTGAATTCCAGATTGAACTTGACGTTACGCAGGACATCTTCAATGGTAATTTTTGCTTCGATAGACATAAAATTATTCTTTTTAACGCCTCCTCGCCCTTCGGGAGAGGATGTCACGAGCACGTGACAGGTGAGGGCAAGGGCTTTGGGTTAGGATAAAATCTAAATAAAGTTAGTTTTATCTTAATGTAATGCCCTTTCCCTCATCCGCCCTTCGGGCACCTTCTCCCTAAGGGCGAAGGGGATATGGATGCTATTTCTCAAAATTACATTCCTTGTTGGAACATTTGGTTTTGCCTTTGGCGGCGAAAACTAAGAGTGATCCACAGGTAGGACAAACTTCTCCGGTCGGTTTGTTCCAAAGGGAGAAATCGCATGCCGGGTAGGTGCTGCAGCCGAAAAAGGCACGGCCTTTTTTGGATTTGCGTTCGACGATATCGCCAACCTTGCATTTGGGGCATTTGACGCCGGTTTTGTTTTCAATCCGTTTGATATTTTTGCAAGTCGGATAGTTGGAACAACCTAGAAAGACACCGAATTTTCCCCGTTTCACTGCCATCTTAGCGCCGCATTTTTCACAGATCTCTCCGGAAAATTCTTCCTCAATCTTTTTTTCCGCCCCAGTTTTTTCTGTGTAACGGCAATTGGGATAATTGGAACAAGCGATAAATTTTCCGAAGCGGCCAAATTTCATGATCAGATCTCCGCCGCAATCCGGGCAACTCTTGTCCAGCTTTTCTTGAAACTCTTCTTTTTTCACTTCCTTAGTTTTGGTTTGGAGATTTTTATGGAACGGTTCATAGAATTCCCTGATGACCGGCACCCATTTTTTGGCGCCCTCGGCGATTTCGTCGAAATCTTTTTCAAGTGTGGCGGTGAAAGTCATGTCGACGATTTGAGGAAAGTGGGCGACTAGAAGATCGCTGACTAATGTGCCGATTTCTTCTGGAAAGAGTCGCTTCTCTTCGTTTTTATCGATATATTTTCTATCAATGATTGTGGAGATGGTTGGCGCATAGGTAGATGGTCGGCCGATGCCATTTTCTTCCAGCACTTTCACAAGCGTTGCCTCATTGTAGCGTGGAGGTTGGGTGGTTGTTTTGCCTTCGGATGTGGCAGATGCCAGCTCCAGTGCGTCGCCTTTTTCCATTGGAGGCAAAAGCGTGTCGGTTGTCGCCGATTTTTTATCGGCATAGACTTTCAGATAGCCCTCAAAAGTCAAGGTCGATCCGCTGGCGCTCAGCGCATAGACATTTTTGCTGGCTTTACTTTTAGCGGAAATATCGACTTTGACAGAGTTGAAAACGGCGCATTCCATCTGGGAAGCGATCATTCGGTTCCAGATCAGTCTATATAGTTTATACTGTCCTGGCTCGAGTTTAGACTTGAGTTCTTCGGGCGTTTTTTCCGGATAAGCCGGGCGAATGGCTTCGTGGGCTTCTTGTGCGCCTTTGGATTTATTTTTGAAATAGCGCGGACTTTTGAGCGCAAAATCTTTACCGAACAATTTATGGATCGTTTTTTGAGCAGAGAGCAATGACTCCAAGGAAAGATTGAGACTGTCTGTACGCATATAGGTGATGAAGCCCTGCTCGTAGAGTTTTTGCGCTAAGGTCATCGTTTGTTTGGAGCTGTAACCAAGACTACTAATAGCGGATTGTTGCAAGGTGGATGTTGTGAAAGGTGGTGGCGGAGTTTTGGTTGTTTCTCGTTTGGTCAGTGCCTCAACTTGGTAGTCACATTTTTCTAGATCAGCGATAATATCTAGGGCGCCTTTTTCTTTCGTGAGAATTGTTTTTTTGATCTTATAATCACCGGCGAACAATTTCAGCGTGGTGACGGCCTCAATCTTTTCTTCATTTTTTTTGACCAACTCGGCCGGGAATTCGGAATCCTTTCCGCCAGACTTAGTTTTCAAAGTCAGATTTATTTTCCAATAATTTTCCGCTTTAAATTTATCGATTTCTTTTTCTCGTTCGACAATGATGCGCAGCGCCATCGATTGGACGCGGCCGGCGGACAGTCCGCGGCGGATTTTTTTCCAAAGAAAAGGCGAGAGCTCATAACCAACCAGGCGATCAAGGATGCGCCGGGCCTGTTGGGCATCGACTAAGTTTAAATCTATCTCACGTGGTGTGGCGAGCGCTTTTTCAATGGCGGTTTTGGTGATTTCATGAAAGACGATGCGGGCAATTTTTTCACCCTTGAAATGCTTGTCCAGTTCCAAGGCCGTGGCAAGGTGCCAAGAAATAGCTTCTCCTTCGCGGTCTTCGTCAGTTGCCAGAATCACACTTTCGGCTTTTTTGGCCAGCTTTTTCAACTCATCGACGCGATCAGCGACTTTGTTGGGAATGACATATTGCGGGGCAAAATCGTGCTCGATATCAATGCCCATTTCTTTCACCGGCAAATCGCGGATGTGGCCATAGCTGGATTTGACCGTGTAACTTTTATCAAGAAATTTAGTGATAGTTTTAGCCTTGGTCGGCGACTCAACAATAATCAGTTTCATAGTTATTCGCTTCGCGAACCGGCGTCACGAATGCCGGACATACGAATTGTTATTAGAAAATATTTGTACAATGAATTAAGCGTTCGCTATTTATCATAAACCAGAATTGGATTTTCTCCAAGTTTTGTTACAAAAGAATATAATTCTGCCCGCCGAGATTTTTTACCCAGCCTTTGATTTCCATCATCATTAGTGTGGCTGAAATTGCTGATACTGAGAGTTTTGATTGCTTGGCAATATTGTCGATGTGGAGCGGCACGTCAGATAGGATTGTGAGGAGAATTTCTTCTTCTTTGTTTTCCGGCAATTTGAGTGTGGCTTGTTTTGTTTCTGTCAGGCTCTGCGAAAGATCGAATTCTTCCAGGATATCTTGCACGCAAGTGACCATTTTGGCGCCGGATTTAATGAGGTTGTTGGTGCCGATGGAAGTGGGGGAGAAAATTGAACCGGGGATGGAAAAAACTTCGCGGTTGCTTTCCAGTGCCATTTTAGCTGTAATCAATGTTCCACTTTTTTCTCCAGCTTCCACGACAAGCGTGCCAAGTGCGAGACCAGCAATAATTCTGTTTCTGGCGGGAAAAGTTGCGGCGGTAGCGGGCGTGCCTGGTAGATAATCGCTCATGACGATTCCGCCACTGGAGATGATTTCTTGAGCGAGATTATAATTAGCGCGCGGATAGATGGTTTCATTGTCAATCCCTCCGCCAAGAACCGCAATCGTTTTGCCTCTCGCTTCTAGCGTGCTGCGATGTGAAATGGCATCGATACCCAGCGCGAGACCGCTTACGATGACAAAACCGGCTTTTGCCAAATCACGAGCAAAGGTGCTAGCCAGTTGTTCGCCATAATTAGAAAATTTTCGTGAGCCGACAATAGCAATGGCGGGCGTGGAATCAAAAACTAAATTTCCCCGAGTATAAATGAGATAGGGCGGGCTGTGGATTTCTTTGAGCAGTTTGGGATAGCTTGGACTCAAAAAATCGATCACCTGAATGTTGGATTTTTCCACTTGCTCCCATTCCGCGTCCGGATCAATTCTTTGTTTTTCAAAAAAAATCCGTTCCGGCAAGATATCTCCGCCCAGCGCTTTTTGCAAATCGGAAAGACTGGCCTGCCAAGCATTCTGGGCTGTGCCAAATTCAGCCAGGAGTAATTTTAGTCTTTGTGTTCCGACGCCTTCAATTTTATTCAATGCATGGAGATATTTCATTCCTCAAGAGTACCACAGGGGTCGGAGGCTTGACAAATTAATTGATTATGTGCTAGTATTTCTGGAAGTCGAAAATAACTTAATTTAAGGCAAAAACGATGGTGGAAAACACAAATAAGCGCAATAATTCGCAAATTGGAGAAAAGAACTCCTTTTTTGATGTCGCCGAAAAAATCTTAGTCCAATTGCCCCAAAGAGCACAAGAGATTCTGAAAAAACGTTTTGGTCTTATGGGCGATTTTTCCGTCCAAACCTTAGAAAAGATCGGCTCTGACTATAGCATAACTAGGGAGCGGGTGCGCCAGATCATTTCTGATGCCAAAAAGAGCATCGGAAAGATTTGCGAAGAAGCAGATTTTCAAAAAGCGGAAAACCAATTATTTTTGGCAGTTGAAAAAAAATGTGGTATAATCAGGGAAGAGGAAATTCTGACCGAGCTGAATCCTGATGGATCAAAGAAAGAAGAAAACGCGATGCGTTTTTTGGTTAGTTATTCCCAAAAGATCCAAGCCATTGCCCACAAGAACAGAATTGAACGGTCTTGGGTGACCGCCGAAAATGTTTTGGAAAAAGTTTTGAAAGTGGCAAAAGCTGCCGAGGAAATGCTGTCGAAAAATAAGCAGCTGCTCAGTGATGATCAGATTTCCAAAGAGTTGGTGACACGTTTGCCGGAATTTTCCAAGAAAGACGTTTTGTGTTATTTGAATGTCCTTTCTGGAGTTAAGAAAAACAAATTTGGCAAATGGGGGATGCGCAATTGGCCCGAAGTCAGTCCGAAAGGCAGTCGTGAAAAGATCTATCTGGTTTTAAAAGAAGAAAAAGCGCCATTGCATTTTACCCAGATTGCGAAATTGATCGAGAAATATAAGCTGGGAACGAAGAAGGTGCATCCGCAAACGATCCACAATGAACTAATCAAGGATGAGCGATTTGTGCTGATCGGCCGAGGCATCTATGCTTTGGGCGAGTGGGGCTATTTCGGTGGAGCAGTGAAGGATGTGCTTAAAGATATTTTAGCGAAGAGCGAAAAACCCTTGGATCGAGAAGAAATTGTGCAAAAAGTTTTTGAAGTACGCAAGGTGAAACGGACTACGATCATGATCAACCTCAATGGCAAAAATTTTGAAAAAGTGGGCAGTGGATATAGATTAAGGAGATAGTTTTCTCCCCCTTTTCCAAAGGGAGGAATCATGGGCTATATTTATCTAAAATAAAAATTACAATGGATGGTTCTGTAAATACTTTTGATATTTTAAATACTTTCGGAAGCGTTTTCGCTACTTCTTGGTGGTTGATACTGCCGGTACCAGTCTGGTATATCTTTGGGATTGTTTGGAAGGATTACGTCGCTATTTATTCAAGCGATTCTTGGTTTTCGAAATATAAATGGACAATCCTGGAAGTGATTCCGCCTCGCGACATCGAGCGCGGTCCCAAGCCGATGGAAATTATCTACGCCGGAATGACTGGCGTAATGACGACGCATAATAATTTTGATGTTTGGCTTAATGGTGCATATCGCCAGGATCCGTTTGGAGTAGAGTTGGTCGGCGAGGAAGGCAGTGTGCATTTCTATTTTCGGCTCTTGAAGAAATATCGCAATTTGATTGAAGCTCAGATTTATGCGCAATATCCTGAGGCACAAATTTTGGAAGTCGAAGATTATTATAATAAGTTTCCGAAAGTCATTCCTAATCGCAATTGGGATCTTTGGGGGGCGGATTATGAGTTTGTAAAAAAAGAGCCTTACTATCCAATTAAGACCTACGATCAGTTTGAAGAAAGTATTACTGGCGAAATGATTGACCCGATGGCGGCGATGGTAGAGGTGATGGGAGCGCTCGGACCGGGGCAACATATTTGGTTGCAATATATGTTAGTGCCAGTGCAGGAAGGGGAGTCGATAAAAGGCGGTGAGGCATTGGCGAATACATTAAAAGGTCGACCAGTAGCCGTTACCGAAGGAAGGTTGTGGCATGATATTAAAGACGTATTTTTTAATATTTTCCCCGGGGTTTTTGGTCCGCCGGAATTTAAAGAGTTGGCCAAGAAAAAAGATGAGTTGCCGCTTGACACTAGGCTCTCTCCGATTGAAAGGGAGGTCTTGAAAGCAGTAGAGGAAAATTTAGGTAAGAATTTTTTCAAAACTAAGATGCGCCTGATCGTTCTAGGAAAAAGAGATGTTTTTGATAAATCTTTTGTCAGTGCGTTTAGTGGGGCAATAAAGCAGTTTAACGATCTTAATATGAATCAAGTCAAGCCCGAAGATATTAGTAAGACCTATGGAACAGGTTTTTTTACTCAGCGGATTTCTAATTTTCGTAAAAGAAAAATTTATGACCGCTATCGTCGGAGAAATACGGACGGAGTCAATATGTTATTTTCCACAAAGGAATTAGCAACAATGTTTCATTTTCCAGATTTGTCAGTCAAATCACATGCGATAACTCAGACGACTTCCAAGCTGGGAGCAGCTCCATCTAATTTACCAGTTGAATAATTAACATACATAAATGTCTAATATTAATTTTTTCGCCAAAACCAATTTTCGCAATCAAGAGCGGGTCTTTGGAATAAAAGAAGACGACCGTCGCCGGCATATGTATATCATCGGTAAGACCGGCATGGGAAAATCTAATTTGTTGGAAAATATGGCGATCCAGGATATCCGCAATGGCAAGGGTGTTTGTGTTGTTGATCCACACGGTGAATTTGCCGAGAAGATGCTCCGCGCCGTTCCCGCTAACCGGATTAATGACGTGGTCTATTTCAATCCATCGGACACTGAATTTCCGGTAGCTTTTAATATTTTGGAAGCAGTCGATGAGGATAAAAAGAATCTTGTCGCATCAGGCATGATGGGAGTTTTTAAGAAAATCTGGCCGGACGTGTGGAGTTCGCGGATGGAGTATATTTTGAATAATGCGATTTTGGCGCTTTTGGATTATCCTGGTTCGACGCTCTTGGGAGTGAATAGGATGATGAGTGATAAGGATTATCGCAAAAGAGTCTATACAAAAATTACTGATCCAGTCGTGAAAGCTTTTTGGATCAATGAGTTTGACAAATGGGAAGATAAATTCAGAAAAGAAGCTGTAGCTGCCATTCAAAACAAAGTCGGACAATTTTTGTCCTATACCTTGGTGCGCCATATCATTGGGCAACCAAAATCGACGATCGATATGCGTGAAATTATGGATAATCAGAAAATTCTCATAGTCAATCTTTCCAAGGGACGGATCGGTGAAGATGCGATGCGGCTTTTGGGCGGTATGATTATCACCAAAATTCAACTGGCAGCAATGAGTCGGGTGGATATTCCTGAAAATGATCGAAAGGATTTCTATCTTTATGTTGACGAATTTCAAAATTTTGCCACGGAATCTTTTTCTAACATTCTTTCAGAAGCCAGAAAATACCGCTTGGCTCTGATTTTAGCGCATCAATACATCAATCAATTAATTTTTGATGGCAATGCCACCGTGCGTGATGCGATTTTTGGTAATGTGGGTACCATAGTTTCTTTCCGAGTGGGCGCCGAAGATGCGGAGGCGCTGGAAAAAGAATTTGATCCGGTCTTTCTGATGAATGATATTGTTAATCTGTCTAAATACGATATTTATTTGAAACTGATGATTGATGGCATTGCCGGTGATGCTTTTTCGGCGCGGACATTGCCTCCAGCTGACATTTCCGACACAATTGATGGAGAGCAAAAAGTGATTGCAGTTTCGCGTGAGCGTTATGGAAAATCGCGCTTGGAAGTGGCGGAAAAAATTGCTCGTTGGAGCGGAATGGATGTAGGACTTGGGTTTGATGAATTTGATTCTTCTAATAATAATCAGCGCGCAGCTAGTCCCGCTAGGATTGAACAAAGGCCAGCTCGAGCAGAGAATACGATTGCGACTTCGCCAAGAGTGATTGAAGAACGAATTGTTCCTGAGGAGAATGTCTCAAGGGAAAGTCAAGCCCCGCCCAAAATTAGGCAGAATGATGAGCGAAAAAAAGAAGAAGTTTTGATCCAGAAGGATGAACAGCGGAAAGAACTATTTGAAGCAATTTGTTCAACTTGCGAAGAGAAAATAATCGTACCTTTCAAGCCTGACCCAAGCCGAAAAACTTTTTGCAAAGAATGCTTGCGAGACTATCAGAGAGCGAGAGCGAAGGTGCAGCTACAGAACAATCCTGCCGTGCGAAATGAAGCGAAAAGTAGCCACTCAGCGGTTCGGGAAGAGTTGAACAGTTCTCATCCCGCGGGACTTTTGCGTGATAGTGGAAAAATTAGTCTCGGTCAGATTTCCTATATTGAGCCCAGAAAGTTTAAGACGCCCAAAAAAGAGCTTAACTTAGACAAAGAAGGGATTAGAAATATAATTAATAGTAGTAAAAATAACAATGGGTAGATTTGATCTGAATCAAAAAATTTCTTCTGTGTTGGCTTTAATTTTTATTTTTGTATTGAGTTTCCTTGTGGCCTGGTTTGCCTTGTCTGTTGGAGATAACATTGTTGCTAGCGCGCCTCAGTCTGCGATTTTCAATCCGGCGAAAAGAATTCCTCGATAGATATTATGACTATACGACAAAAAAAAGTTCTAGTCGGAATGTCTGGTGGTGTGGATTCCTCAGTTTCTTGTGCGCTATTAAAGAACATGGGATACGCTGTAAGTGCGGCTTTTTTGCTTTTTTGGGACGTGGAAGAAAAAATAAAAAAAGCACTGTCTGATGCAAGAATTGTCTGTGAATCTTTGAACATCCCTCTGACAGTTATTGATGCGCGCGCGGACTTTAAAAAAACCGTAATTGAATATTTTCTTGCTGAGTATGTATGCGGTAAAACTCCCAATCCTTGCGTCCATTGTAATGCTCAGCTGAAATTCAGATTGCTCCTAGAAATGGCTAAGAAAATGGAAATAGATCTTGTGGCGACGGGTCATTATGCTCGGCTTAAAAATGTTAAGGCTGGTAATAGAATAAGTTATGAATTATTACCGGGAAATGATGGAAAAAAGGATCAGTCATATTTCCTTTATCGCTTAGGCCAAAAAGAATTGGCGCGGATTATTTTTCCCCTTGGTGAATATCAAAAAGCTGATGTGCGGAAATTGGCGGAAAAATTTGGTTTGCCGGTTTTTGATAAAATTGATTCGCAAGATGTCTGTTTTATGGCGGATAATAACTTGGAGAGATTTTTGGCGAAAAACATAAATCTAAAAAAGGGGAAAATCATCGATACTGAAGGACAGTTGCTTGGTAAGCATCGCGGATTGCCACTTTACACGATCGGGCAGAGAAAGGGAATTGAGATTGGTGGAACAGGACCATATTTTGTTGTGGCCAAAGACATGAAAAAAAATAATTTGATCGTGGCTAATGATTTGAAACACTTGGCAATTGCGCGAAAAGCGATTAAATTATTAGACGTTGTTTGGACAAGAGGTATCACACCAAAGTTTCCCCTGGCTGTTTTAGCGCGGACGCGCTATCATAATCCGCTTGTTTGTGCTATAGTTAAAAGTGATAAAGGTGAAAAAACTTGCCAGGTAAAATTTGATGTACCTCAAAAAGCCATTTCACCAGGACAATCGGTAGTTTTTTATGGCAAGGATGGAGAAGTTTTGGGCGGAGGCGTGATAACTTAATTACTTTTTTAAAAATTACAAAATTAAAAATTATAAAATTGAAACATATGTACATGGGAAATTCTTCCGGCGGTAGCAACACTAGTACGGATGACGCAGCCAAAGAAAGTCAAAAAAGGCGAATTCAAATGGAGCTTTTAATTTTGGATTCTGACACGCGAAAACTCACTAATGAAAAAACAACACTGGATGCGGAACTGCGAAAGTTGAAGCAAGATGGTGAGCGGATCAGACTAGAATTGGATAGTAAAAAAAAGCGCTACGAAATTGTTGCAAGAGAAATCTTATCTAAGGATGATGAAGTCAAACATCTGAAAAAGAAACTAAACTTGCTTTAATTTTAATTTTTTAAAATATAAATTTATGCTCGAATCAAAATTGCAAGAAGTCGCTTTAGGTATTTTGGGAGACAAGATTGTGGATGATGAAGAAAAGAAAAAAGTTTCCGAAGAGTTGCGTTTGCTTGAAAGAGAACTTAACGATCATATTTCCCAGCTTTTGCGCGAGTTGAGGAGGGATTTGGATTCAAGCGAGCTTAGAAATAAATTTAGCTCTTCTGATAGGGATGATATCGTAAAAAAAGTCGGAGAGAATATCAAGCGTTCAGAATATACTGGATTATAAATTCATGCTTTCTTAAAAAAATAATAAAATGAAAAAAAATGTCAAACGAAAACAATACTTCTGAAGAAATAATTGCAAGTCTGAATGCAATTGGTGGTGCCCTCTCAGATTTAAATCAAAAGGTAGAATTGCAGAATGAGCGAATTTTGCGGTTAGAGAAAGGTGATGTGAAAATAGCAAACACAGCTACTGCCTATGCGCCACCGCCACCACCGCCAGTGTCTGCTCCAGGGTCCCCCGAGTCTAATTATCCAGGAATCGATTTTTCCGGATCAGCGCAGCCGACTCAACAGCCAGTCGCTATGGAAAAGTCCAGTATGGAAGAAAACATCGGTGGCACTTGGTTTGCGCGGATCGGAATGGCTGCGCTTGTTCTTGGCGCTTCTTTTTTTCTGAAATATGCTTTTGATAATAATTGGATCGGCGAAGTTGGTCGGGTGATGATTGGTATCATTGTTGGGATTATCCTACTTGGACTTGGGGAAAAATTCATCCGTAAATATTTTGTCTATGGGCAATTGCTCAGTGGTGGTGGTTTGGCCGTGCTTTACCTTTCTATCTTTGCCGCTTTTGATTTTTACTCCCTCATCGGACAGATTCCGGCTTTTTTGATGATGATGCTAATTACGACTGTGGGAATAATTCTCAGCATCCGCTACGACGCAATTTCACTTATCATTGTTTCCACATTGGGCGGTTTTTTTACTCCTTTTCTTATCTCGACCGGAAAGAATAATGAAGCAGGACTTTTTTCCTATATCCTGATCCTTGATCTGGCAATCTTGGCCGTTTCTATCTTCAAGAAATGGAGATGGCTGAATGTTTTGGGATTTCTTGCGACGATGTTTGTTTTTATGGCTTGGGCGGGAGAATTTTATCGGGCCGATGAATTGCCCTTGACGATGTTTTTTCTGACCTTGTTTTTTATCACTTATTCCATCTCATCTCTCATTTATAATTTAGTTCAGAAAGAAAAATCATCCGGCATTGAACAACTGCTGACAATCATGGCAGGTTCGGTCTACTTTGCTTCCAGTTATGCTATCCTCGATCCCAAATATCATATTTTTATGGGATTTTTCGCATTGATCCTAGCTATCTATTATTTTCTCTGGGCCTATCTTGTCCGGGCGCTTACTCCTGAGGATGATAGTCTATATGGTTTTCTGGCTTTTCTAACGGTTGGTTTTGTGACATTGGCGATTCCTCTGCAATTTGATGGTAGGGTAATTACGATCGGCTGGACGATCGAAGCAATTCTCTTGCTCATTCTCGGAACCAAAACGGCTCAAAATGCGATCAAGGCTTTCGGTGTTGTTGTTTTCGAACTGGCTTTTTTCCGGATGCTCTTCATTGATTCTAATCACGGATCAAATGATATGGTACTGTTTAATAAAGTGATGTTGACATACTTGGTTGTGATTATTTCCGCCTACCTAGCTGCCTATCTTTTTCACGCTTATTCCCTAGAAGGCGAGGATGATAAGAATAGTTTCTTGGCGCCGAAAAAATTAGTCGCTACTTTTCTGATTACGGCCAATTTTTTAACCATCTATGCGATCAGTCGAGAAATCAGCTATTACTATGATCAAGAAATTAGGACGGTCCAGCGGCAATTGGAAAAAGACTATGCCATTCCCAAAAAAATGGATGTCGGTTCTTTTCAGCCATACCAAACGCTCAATGTAAATCAAGAGAAGATTAAAAAACTGCAAAATAAGAGCAGTGTTTCGCTTTCTTTGTTCTGGCTTCTCTATGGAATCATTCTGGTTTTGTTCGGATTCTTTTCTCGCGTCAAGGGCGTACGGGTGGGCGGACTTTTGCTTTTCACGCTTGCTATCCTCAAGCTATTCTTCTATGATCTTTGGAGTATGGGGACGCTCTACCGCATCATTTCTTCGATGAGTCTAGGCGTTGTACTTTTGGCTATTTCTTTCGCATATCAAAAATATAAGGACAAGATCAAAGAAATAATTTAAATAAAATAAAAAAATGAAAAAATCAATTCTCATTTGTGCATTATTTTTTTCAATTATCTCGACTGGTTGCTTGGCGGATTTTGATCTGACCCGCTGGAAGTACTATAAGGATATATCTTCTTCGGGTGGGGATATGGCCAAGATAACTTTGGATGATGAAGTTTTTTCTGGTGCCACGAAAGATCTGTCTGATTTGCGGATCATCGATGGAAATAATCAGGAAGTGCCGTTCCAACTCGTTTCCGCAAAGGAAAGGTCGAAGGTTGACCGAACTTCGGTCACTATGATCAATAATTCATTTGTGCCAGGAGAAAATTCTCAAGTGGTTTTGGATCTGGGAACTTCCGGTAACTTGGTCAATAACCTAAGGATCAACACTGTTTCAGAAAATTTCCAGAGAAATGTCAAAGTTTATGGCGGTAATGATATGCAAGCGTGGAATACGCTCATAGATAATGGCTATATCTATGATTTTACCGACAAAAAAGCCAATTTCAAGTCTCAAAATACGGAAATTTATTTTCCCAACAGTGCTTATCGCTACATCAAGATTGAAATCACAGATGAAAATGGGTCTCCAGTGAAGATCAATTCGGTGGACACGAGTAATATTGTCCAGGAAAAAACTCGAGGAAATGAGCGTCGTCCACAATTCAAATCTCTTGAAAAGTCGGATGAGAAATTGACAGAGTTGGTGGCGGATTTGGGGGCAAGCGGAATCCCGACTGACCGATTGAGTCTTGATACGAACAATATGAATTTCAATCGGGCGATCTTGGTCTATGCAAGTAATGATGAAAATGCGAGGGATTGGAACTATCTTGGTCAAGGCTATGTCTTTCGTTATAGCACTCCGAAATTCAATGGAGAAAATCTGACTGTAAATTTTCCGGAAACCAATAAGCGTCTTATAAGGATTGAGGTAATTAACAAAGATGACGTGCCTCTGTCAATCTCTGCTCTGCGTACTTTTTCCATCTATCGGGAAGTTATTTTCGAGACTAAGGCAACTGAAAAATATCGCCTATTTTATGGAAATGCAAAGGCCAATCATCCGCAATATGATTTGGAGAAATATTTCCAATATTTGGAGCCGGACAAGGCGGCACAAGCAAGTCTGGGCGGGCAAAAAGACAGTCCGGGTTTTGTCCCGGAGCAAGAACCGCTAAAGCCCCTGACAGAAAGAATTCCCTATCTACTTTCCGGAATTATGACGGTAACTTCCTTGCTTTTAATCTTTTTAGTCTATAAATTCTTGAAAAAATAAGTCAAGCTTCAGTTTGACTGCGAAGCTTAAGCATTATACAATTCAACGTAGACTGAATTTAAGTTTTTAACGTCTAAAACTATGCTTACAGCCAAAGATTTGCGCCAAAAATATCTGGACTTTTTCAAAAGTAAGGGTCACGCCATTATTCCTTCAGCGCCCTTGGTGCCGGAAAATGATCCAACCGTGCTTTTCACAACTGCTGGTATGCATCCGCTTGTGCCGTATCTGATGGGAGAGAGACATCCGCTGGGTAAAAGATTGGTTGATGCGCAAAAATGTATCCGCACAGGGGACATTGATGATGTGGGTGACAACCGACATCTGACTTTTTTTGAAATGTTGGGTAACTGGTCTTTGGGTGATTATTTTAAAAAAGAGGCGATTGAGTGGAGCTTTGAATTTTTAACTGACAAAAAGTGGCTGGGACTTGATCCAAAAAGGATTTGCGTGACAGTTTTCGCTGGGGATGAAAAATTGGGAGCAGATCGGGACGATGAGTCGATCGAGATTTGGAAAAAGCAATTTGAAAAAGCGGGACTGAGTAATGGTGTTTGCGAATTGGATCAAAAAGCCAAAGAGGACAGTCGTATCTTTCTTTTGGGTAGTGAGGATAATTTCTGGGGACCAGCCGGAAAAACCGGACCATGCGGACCGTGCAGTGAAATGTTCTATGACGTGAGACCGGCTGAGGGAAAACTTGTGGGAACGCATGATGAAATGGTGAAAAGTTTCCGTTTGATGGAAATTTGGAATGACGTGTTTATGGAGTTTAATAAAAAAGAAGATGGGAGTTTCGAGAAAATGGCTCAGCAAAATGTGGATACTGGGATGGGACTAGAAAGAACGATTACCGTTCTTTCGGGTAAGGACAATGTTTTTGATACGGATTTATTTGAAAAAATATTCCACGAGATTGCACTTCTTATGCCACAGAAAATGGAACCTAATATTCCTTTTTCTGAAGAAATCAGGCCACGTCAGCAATGGTACGCGAGCCTTAGTGAAGAAAAAAAACGCTCTGCCAGAATTATCGCTGATCACATCAAGGCAAGCGTATTCATTATTGCCGATGGAGTCGAACCGTCCAATACTGAGCGGGGCTATGTATTGCGTCGCCTCATCCGTCGTGCCATTCGTCAGGCGCATCTTCTGGGCATAAAAAGTAACTTTACCGCTAAAATTGCCAAGGTAGTACAAGAAATGTATGGGCAGTTTTATCCAGAAGTTATGCAAGAGAGAGTCTTGAGTGAGTTAAAAAAAGAGGAAGAGAAATTTAGGAGGACATTGGAAAGTGGTATAGCTAGATTTGGCAAGTTATTAGAAAACAAAGAGGGAAATTTTTGGATAAAAGGAGATCGGATAGCTCCCATATATCCTAATGATGATATCGTGGATACAATTTTTGATTTATATCAAACATATGGCTTTCCCTTAGAATTAGTGTTTGAAGAGTTGAAAAATAAAAGTATAAATATTGATGAAGTTAAGCTAAAGGATAAATTTGATGACAGATTAAAAAAACACCAAGATTTGTCCCGCACTGCTTCAGCTGGAATGTTTAAAGGTGGACTTTCTGATACAAAAGAAAAAACCACCGAACTGCACACTGTTGCTCATTTGATGCTGGCAGGATTACGCAAGGTTTTGGGAGAAAACGTCCATCAAAAAGGCTCAAACATTAATGGCGAGCGCATTCGTTTTGATTTTTCCCATCCAGACAAAATGACTGATGAACAGAAAAAGGCGGTGGAGGATTTTGTCAACGAGGCGATCGAATCAAAAACAGAAGTGACGCTGGAGGAAATGACACCGGAAGAAGCGAAAAATGTTGGAGCAGAAGGTGAATTTGGGCATAAATATGGCGACCGAGTGAAAGTTTATTCCATCGGCAATTATTCCAAGGAAATTTGCGGCGGACCGCACATCAAAAATACCGCCGAAATCAAAGGCAAATTCCGCATCCAAAAAGAAGAAAGCTCTTCGGCGGGTGTGAGGAGGATTAAGGCGGTGGTGGAATGAAAAAGTGAATAATAAATTAAAATAAAAAAAATGGAACAAGACCCAAATTTAGCAGGCGAAAACTTAAATAATATTCAGGGAGATGATGCCGCATTAGACCCCAAAAGAAAAATTTTCAGGTGGTCTGCATTAGCATGGCCAATTATCGCAGTTATTTTAGCAATTTTTTATTTAACAGATCTTAGCCTTTATGTTTTTTGGCATCCAGTTTTAACTTCCTTTATTAAAATTGTCTACTTTCCATTTTTTATTTTTTCTGAAAATGTGAACGAAGATTTATACTTCTGGCAAGGTACAATGATATCTTTTCCTAATCTAATAACTATAGGAATAGCAATTTTAGTATCTTTGGGGTTGCTTTATGTTTTTTCTAGACTGGTTATTTATTTAGTAGATAAGTATATCGCAAAAAGAGTAATTTTAATTTCGAATGTTTGTATTTTTATTATATTACTATCCGTTTCATTTGTGTTAACTAATCACCAGATAAATAAATGCGTGGCAGAAAAAGAAAAAAATCAAAATTGGACTGATCGTGAGGCGATGATTGGCCTTAGTTTAAAAAGCGATCTAAGAAATCCAAAAAAACAACTCATAATGTTGTATTTCTTGAATAATATTAAATATTTGTATAGCGATAACGAAATAGCAGAAAGTGGTTCTTGGGGCAGCAGTATCTTGATAAAAACATTGCCTGGAAAAGAGGTGGAAACTGCATGTACGTTAGAATTTAATCCTAGGGTTTCTAGCGCTTGGCCGACATCAATATTTAATTATATGAATTTTTCGGATTGGGAAAAAACTAGAGATGCTATATGTGAAGCGGAGGGCTTTGAATCTAGTAGTATTAAAAATTGTTTAGAGTTTATTCTGAAAGATTCAAAAAAAATGGAAGGCTTGAGTTATGAAATTTCTGAAAATGGAAAAGTGGAGATTTCAGAGAGGAAGACCGTAGATAATCAAGGCGTTTATTCGGATAAATTTATTTCTTTCAAAATAGATAATGACAAATACAAAGTTGAAGATCCAACTGAAACTGGTTTAACATTTGAAGATATTAAGTTAGGAAAATATGCTAAATTTTATGTCATAACAAAGCATTCCGATTTTGAAAAAATAAATGGATTAAATTTTACAGAGCCTTTCATGTTCATGTATGTGCCTAATTCTTCAGATCCTTCTTTTGATGTGATGTACAACGGAATGGATTTGCAAAATCAGGTTATCGATGAAAAAAATGAAATATTGGGAAATTATAATTACTTAATAAAAAACTTTAAAGAATCAGGACTTGAGAAAGTGGCTTATTACACCCAAGTAAATGGAAGAAAAATAAGAATCAGCCTAGGCCAACCGCAGTATTTTGCAAAATACTCAGAGTTGCAAAAAGAATTTGAAGAGATCATCTCAAGTATCAGTTTTAATTATTAGCAAGAAAAGTTTGATTGAAATGGCCAACAATCAAAAATACCGCCGAAATCAAAGGCAAATTCCGCATCCAAAAAGAAGAAAGCTCTTCGGCGGGTGTGAGGAGGATTAAGGCGGTGGTGGAATGAATAACAGAGAACACTGATCAGTGAACAGGATTCAGTAATGGTGTAAGATATTTTATTGACAAAATATTGTCGCGTGGTAATATTTTATTATAAATAATTTTGATAGTTTTATGAGCCTAAATCGCCAAGTCAAAACCAATATTTGGTCAACATGTTCCGGATCCGGGTCCCGACTTTATGTTGGCGAATTTTGGCTTGAAGCGAAGAGGAAAATGGTTCGATGAAGTTATCCTTTCGAAATAAACCAAAACCCGCCAACAGCGGGTTTTTTGTTCTTTAATTTCTCTAAGATGGATCACAAACAACAGGAGGGAATTCAATGATTATTCACGTAACGAGAGAAATCGGGCAGGTTCGCGTCTATAAGGCGAACGGAAATGAGACATTGATCAGAAAGTTTTTTGAACAGCAGGATGTCGAGGAGATGGTCATCCGGAAGTCGATAGAGGACAAATATCTGTCTCATGAGCGATTGGAGGAACAGTTGTCCGGCATGCTTAAGGCAGTTTTGCTGGATGAAGCGGATATTGAAGTTTATGTTTACTGATCCAACATTGGAAAAAGGGCTAGAGCGTCAAAGACGCCTAGCCCTGTCTTTTTCATGTTTTTAGAGTTAATTTAGGTGCATTTGACAAATATAAATAATTATGCTATTATTGTCAGTTACGGTTGATTTTATTGAAGCTTAAAAATCTATTTATAGGGAGGTGATTATAATGAAAAAAGCGTTGATATTCTTTGTTGTGGCGTTGATTTTTGCTAGCGGATTGTTAGCTGGCAAATATTTCAACATTAAATCGTCGCCAGCGGAGTCAAAAAAAACACCGGTGGTGGCCATGAAGCCCGTTATTAAGACTGGACCAGTAGTAATCGCTTCAAAAAAACAAATACCAATCCAGTCGCAACAAGTTCAGGAAATCGCACCCACTGGATCAATCCGGATTCGAGGTAAGCTTTGATTTTTTTAAGAAATAACAAAGATACTCTCCGGCGTGGTGTTGGAGATGCGGCTATTAACGATTGTTAAAAAGGTCTATCAGGGAAGGAGAAAAAATGAAAAAAAGATCAGTAGTTATCATAGCGATGGTTGCGTTTTTTTTGACATTAGTTGTTCTCTCAGGCTCGGGAATTGCTTCTTCGGACTCAAGACTTGAGACCATGAAGGACTCCGTAAAGGGGATTAAAGTTCTCCTCATGGCGGCTGATTTCGAGCCGCAGGATTTGAGTTGGATGATGCAAACTGGCCAAGATCCCGATTGGGATTATTTGGCTAAAGCATCTTTCACCATCCCGGTTGTTAATCGAGAATATGATACCACGCTCAGCGGTATCCCTGCCGGGAGTTATAAGGTAGCCCTTTTTGCTTTTGGGGAGAGTGAATGGGACGTCATTTTTTATTCCCCACCCGTAACGGTGTCCGTTATTGGCGGAAGGTCAGTGGGTATTTCCGTAGAGATGCTACCCGTCGGCGGACACTATATTATCAATTTAGGCTCCGGCCTGAATGAGGCGGAGATTTCCGCTAGGGTCAGTTTCATCTTTGATGGAGAGGAGATAAACCGTCAGCTTTACTTCTGGGCAGATACAAACGGTGAATTGAAGGCTGAAGTATTCATTCCCCATAGTGGCACTGGCGTGTCGCTAGGGCTGAGTTTAGGCAAGAAATATACAGAAATCGCATTGAATTGGGATGACGCGGTAAATGGGGTTATTTCAATTACCCCGAGTTTCTTCGAAGGCGGAGACTTGAATATTGATATCATTTGGCCTTCTGAATAATCTCGAAGGTCGATGGGCTCCGTTTGCGTAGTAATTACGTAGACGGAGCCTTTTTGTTTGCAATCAATGCGTTTTAGTGCTAAATTTAGGTGGTAAGCTAATTTATAGTGGAGAAAATTTATGCCAAAAGTATTAAAGGACAAAAAACTGATTGATGAATTTTTAGAGCGGGGAGTGGAGGCGATTTATCCTTCCAAGGAAGCTTTTCGCAAAAAACTGATGTCAGGTGAAAGATTGAAAATTTATCAGGGTTTTGATCCGACCGGGCCATATCTGCATGTTGGGCATGCGATGGGCATTCGCGCTCTGGGCATCTTGCAAAAATTAGGTCACGAAGTAGTTTTTCTTATTGGAGATTACACGGCCAAAGTCGGAGATCCAGACAAAGATACGACCAGAAAAATGCTGACAGACGAGGAAATTGAAAAAAATATGTCCGGTTGGAAAAAACAGGCTTCACAATTGATTGATTTTGGCGGAGAAAATCCGGTGCGTTTTGAGCGGAATTATAAATGGCTTTCAAAACTAAAACTGAACGATCTGATCAAATTGATGTCGACTATCACAGTGCAGAGGATGCTCGAACGTGATATGTTTGAACGTCGGATCAAAGAGGGTGATCCAATTCGTTTGCATGAATTTATCTATCCATTGATGCAAGGTTATGATGGCGTAGCGATGGAAGTGGATATGGAAATCGGCGGAACCGACCAAACTTTCAATATGCTTGTCGGGCGCGATCTGATCAAGAGTTATCTCGGCAAGGAAAAATTTGTACGCACGAACAAGATGATGGACGCGCCAGATGGCAGGACGATGAGCAAAACCAAAGGCAATGGAATTAATCTGGCCGATAGCCCAGAAGATATGTATGGCAAAGCGATGTCCTATTCTGATGCGCATATTTTGTCCGGCTTTGAGCTTTTGACGGCTGTGCCGATAAAAGAAATTGAGAAAATGAAACTGGCGATGGAAAAAGGTGAGAATCCGATGATTTTCAAGAAAAAGATGGCCTATGAGATTGTGAAAATAATTAAAGGAGAAGAATCGGCCAAAAAGGCCGAAGCACATTTCGAGCAAGTTTTTTCTAAAAAAGAATTGCCGATAGAAATTTTGGAAATTAAGGTTTCTGCAGGAGAGTCACTGATTGACGTTTTAGTGAAAAATAAGTTAGCGACCAGTAAGGCGGATGCTAGGCGCAAGGTTGACCAAGGTGGAATAAAAGCGGATAATGAAGTAATCCGTGATTGGCAGTTAAAAGTGGACAAAAGTTTTGATGGAAAAATTCTGAAAGCGGGAAAGAGGGAGTTTAGGAAGATGAAGATTGGTTAAACTGATTATATTTCGGTTCTCTTCTTGTGTCATCCCCGAGAAGGCGGGGATCCAGGTACCTCAGGCTTGGTATATAGATAAACGAGCTATTGAATGCAAGGCTGACTGAAACATAAGGCAAGAATATTTATAATTTGATTGTTTATAATTTATAACTAGTGGTACCTGGATTCCCGCCTTCGCGGGAATGACACGCATTAGAGCTTTTTTGTGATTTTGTAACTATTTGTATTTTTGTAATAATTCGTATTTTCGTAGTCAATATTTATGTCAATTCTAAAGAAAATATTCGGTTCGAATGAGAGGGAAATTGGGAAGCTGAAACCGATCATCGAAAAAATCAATGCGATTGAGGAGCAGATGCTTAAATTGTCTGATGATCAGTTGCGGGCGAAAACAGTTGAGTTTAAAAAGCGGATTACTGAAAAAGAAACACTCGACGAACTTCTGCCGGAAGTTTTTGCGGTTATGCGGGAAACGGTGAAGCGGGTGGATGGAAAAAGACTGTTCGATGTTCAAATGATGGGCGGTATTGTGCTTCATAGTGGCAAGATTGCCGAGATGAAAACCGGTGAGGGAAAGACCCATACTTCACTTCTGCCGATGTACCTCAATGCGCTCACCGGCAAAGGCGTGCATCTCGTGACGGTGAATGATTATCTGGCCAAACGCGACTGTAATTGGATGGGAGGCATTTTGCATTTTCTGGGAATTTCCACGGCTTGTATCATCCATGACGCTTCATATATCTATACTCCGAAAGTGGAAGATGATGACGAGGTTAGTGTTGAGATGGAAAATCTCGCGCCAATCTCCCGGCGTGAAGCCTATGCGGCCGACATTACTTATGGTACGAATAACGAATTTGGTTTTGATTACTTGCGGGACAATATGGTGCCGACGCTCGAGCATATGGTTCAGCGCAACTTGAATTATGTGATTGTGGATGAAGTGGATTCGATCCTCATCGATGAAGCGCGGACTCCGCTGATCATTTCCGCCGCGGACAGCGAATCGACAAAACTCTATGAGCAATTTGCGATGCTTGTGCCAAAACTGAAAAGAGAAGAGGATTATGCCGTGGAAGAAAAAACCAAATCAGTGACCATTACAGAAAGTGGAATTGCTAAGATTGAGTCATGGCTTAATGTGGGAAATATCTATGAAGCAGGAAAAATTACTTATGTGCATCATTTGGAGCAGGCTTTGAAAGCGCAAGTGATTTTTCAACTGGATCGCGACTATGTGGTGAAAGACGGTGAAGTGATTATTGTTGATGACTTCACGGGGCGCTTGATGCCGGGACGACGCTATAGTGAAGGGTTGCATCAGGCAATCGAAGCGAAAGAGCACGTGCGCGTGCAGAAAGAATCAAAGACTCTTGCGACTATTACTTTCCAAAACTATTTTCGGATGTACCAAAAAATTTCCGGCATGACCGGAACAGCTTCCACTTCAGCGGAAGAATTTTTTAAGGTGTATAAAATGGACGTGACGGAAATCCCGACCAACAAACCGGCTATCAGAAAGGATATTCCTGATGTTGTTTATAAATCAGAAAAAGGGAAGTTTAACGCCATCGTAGAAAAAATTAGGGAGGTGAATAAACTTGGTCAACCGATTCTCGTGGGAACGATTGCGGTTGAGAAATCGGAATATCTCAGCATGCTCCTTATGAAATCCGGCGTCGAGCATGAAGTGTTGAATGCCAAAAACCATGAACGGGAAGCGCAGATTGTGGCGAAAGCCGGGCACGTCGGATCAGTGACAATCGCGACCAATATGGCTGGACGCGGAACGGATATCAAGCTGGGCGAAGGGGCGCGTGAACTCGGGGGACTGTTTATTTTAGGCACAGAGCGGCACGAAGCGCGACGCATCGACAATCAGCTTCGCGGTCGCGCAGGACGCCAAGGTGATCCTGGAATGTCTCAATTTTTTGTTTCTCTGGAAGATGAGTTGATGCGGCGTTTCGGCGGCGATAATTTGATCAACCTGATGACAAAACTTGGATTGCCGGAAGATCAGCCGATCCAAAATCCGATCATTTCTCGTACGATTGAAAATGCTCAGTCAAAAATTGAAGGCTTTAATTTTGACATTAGAAAACACATCTTGGATTATGATGATGTGATGAATAAGCAACGTGAAATTCTTTATAAAAAAAGACGCGCGGTTCTTGAGGCAAATAATATCAAGCCGGAGATTATTGATAATATCCGGGAAGAAATTGAGCGGGCGGTTTCGGCAAGTCTCACGACAGAAGATGGAAATCTTGAAATGGAAAAAATTGCAGAAAATATCCAGGCGATGATTGTGCTTCCGCCAGTAGCGCAAGTCAAGCTCAAAGAAATTGTGGAAAATCACAATAAGAATACAGCCGAGCTGATTGGTGAGGCGACGGAATATCTGTCGGGCGTAGCGAAAGAGGTCTATAATCACAAAGAACAAGAAGTAGGAGAGGCGAATATGCGGATGGTTGAAAAGAGTATCGCACTTCAGACGATTGATGTGATGTGGATGAGTCATCTTGATGAGATTGATTATCTGCGAGAAGGTATTGGTCTTCGCGGTTATGGCCAGCGCGATCCATTGGTGGAGTATAAAAGAGAAGCGTTTACGATGTTTTCCTATTTGATGGAAAATATCAAACAAACCATCGTTCACACAATTTTCCGTGTTTCCGTAGCTCCAGTGCAACAAACGCAATCGGCAATTCCAGAAAAAAATCTCAACTTCAGCGGAGCCGAAGAGTCAGAATCATTTGCTTCCGCCCGAGAAATCCAAGACGGCGAAACACGCGAAGCACCCAAGCAAAAACCGATTATCAATGATGACAAGATTGGGCGGAATGACCCGTGTCCTTGTGGGAGTGGCAAGAAATATAAGAAGTGTTGTGGGAAGTAGGAGCTGAAAAATAAAGCCAGGTAATCCGCAGTTGCGGATTAAAAGGGGAAACCCGTGCGAAGAGCACGGGTTTTTTCTATGCCGAAAACCCCGATCTCGAAATTAATTTCGCTCGCCTGAAGGTCGAGGCACGCGGCGCCTGAGTCCGCAATAAGTTTACATAAGTTGACAAACACGCTTATGAAAAATCTAACGAAAATTAAACAACGCATTCGTAGTGAGATGCGTGGAAAAGTGATGCGTAGTCGCATCTTGGAAAAAGCCAAATGGCTCGCCGGGAATCTCGAGGATAATATCTCTGACGAAATCGGTGAGCTAATGGGAAAGTTTACGACGGAACTTGCTGACGAAGAAATGCAAAGCGAACTGTCGGGTTATGCCTTCGATCAGATTAGGAAAGCTCTGATCGAAAAAATCAAAAAGCAACTTAACCAATAACGTTGCGGTCGGTGCATATCGCACGGCCGAACAGTAATCAAAAGTATGATTGCAGTAACTTACCCACCTGTGCCGAGGCTTCGGCGGGCAGGCGAGCACGCTAAGAAAACAATCGTCTGCGCCACGCAACTGGCAGTTTTCCTGGTGATGCTCGACATAATGATTCTCTTCATCTCGCTTGCTCAAATAACGGCAGATGGCCAAAGCGGATACTGGAGTCCGTTCTGGTCAGCCCAAGCGAAGCTGGCGCTGAATATTCTCAAATGAAAGAACCGAAAACCACTCGCACGGTCACTTATCGCAGGCACGGAGTTCCCGCGATAATCCTTGAAGGGAAATGGCTCGCGGATCGCTACGAATGGAAAATAGGAGACCAAATCCAGATAGAGTACTTGCCAAACGAAATACGGCTTCGTAAGTTGAACGGAGTCGCCAAGCAATTAAATAGCTTCCCAATGGGCGAAACGAACCCGGAGGGAAATAAATGAGCCAGGTTTCCGATCCCGAATCGTTCGCCGAATCGGCGAAAGCGGAGATCGGAAACCTGCCGAAGATATAAAGTTATGGGAATTGATATTTACGCGCGCTGGAAAAACCAGACGCTAAAGCAAAGAGAAGAACAAATGACTGGCTTCTCAACCAGGCACGGACATGTGGGGTATTTGAGGGAAGCGTATCACGGCGATCCTTATGCAACTCACTATTTATTCCAGGAAGTTTTTACCAAAAAAGGAGAGACGAAAATCGCAGCCAAAATTTTACGCGAACGACTGCCGAAAACTCTCGAATTAATCGAAGAGCGAGAAAGGCGCCTCTATAAAGAAGTGAGAAAAAAACAGATCGACAGGATTCAAAAAAGTTTTATTGATTTTGTGAAATTGTGCGAGCAAAAAGAAAAGGAAACAGGAGAGCCTTGCACGATAGTAGCCGATTACTAATATGAAATACGCATTCAATCTCGAATGGAACGAGCTTCCTGAAGAATTGCGGGAAGAAAAAATACGTCAATTCATTCTTGATGGCGAAAAGCGCCTATGTGACGAATGTGATGGAGAAAATATTTATTGCAAAATATGCAAAGGTCTCGGGCAGGTCGATCCCGACCCGGATAACTTGCATGAACAGGAAGAGGCGGAGGAATATATAAGAATTCATTTTCCCATTTATTTCTAACAGTTCTCAGCCCTGTCTTGATTGCGAAAGTGTCAGGACAGTGGCTGTTTCTCTTTCACTAAAAATATGGACTACGAAATACAATCAATAATTCCCAATACGACTCAAATTCCGCATCTCATCATCCGTGTGTGGATGCCACTTTTGAGTGACGTAGAGCTGAGAATTCTTCTCGTTGTTGCCGATCAAACATTGGGATGGATTGAAGACATGGAAACAAAACGGCGCAAGGAGAAAGATTGGATTAGTCAGGGTCAACTGATGAAAAAGATAAACCGAAGCGACAGATCCATTCAAAACTCGCTTAAGCGATTAGTGGATGAGTTGAGAATAATCCAAGCTCACGACGAATTGGGCGAGCTTCTGGATTCATCGCAAAAACGGATGAAATGCGGAGGAAAAATTTTCTATCGCCTTAGCCTTAAGCACCCCCAACAAATACCTGACTTAACTACCCCCGAAAAAAGTTCGAGGGTTAGAAAATTTGCACAACCCCCGAAAAATCTTCGGGCGAAAAAATTTCGGGCTACAAAAGAAACCGAGTTTACAAAGAAGTCCTATCGGACAAGAAAACTTGTTGGGGATAATAAAAAAATAATTCCAACGCGGTATTTTATTGGGAAGTTTAGTCAGCTGTGCCAAGCAATCCGACATACTAAGCCGACGCTCGTGAAATTTAAAGACGGCAATTTACTCAAGCACGCTCTTTCGCATTTGACTGAATTTCAATTGGAACTTGAATTCATCTGGTTTTTGCAGAACAAGCCATCCATGTCGCCATCAATTGGCGCCGCGCTGTGCAAGGAGGTGCTCAGGGATTTTATAAAAGCCAGTTACCGCGAATATGGTTTTTATGGAAACCTGGAACAGATTGCTATGAAGTATGGCACTGCGAAAAATTCAAAGACCGAGAACGAAGCTGAAAAAATGAGCGCAATGGTCGAAGCGCTCAATAAGTTGAAGGAATCGCTTAGTGTTTCGCGGAAATAAAAATAAAAGCACATGAGACATTTAGATCTATTTTCCGGCATTGGTGGCTTTGCTCTGGCAGTGGAAGAAATTTGGCCGAACGCGGAACATATTTTTTGCGACAATGATCGCTACTGCCAAAAATTATTAAAACTAAGATTTCCAAATTCAAAAATATATGGGGACATCAAAGAAATCAAGTCTATTGCCGACGCCAACTGGAACGGACTACAAAAACAGAGGAAAAAACAGCAAGCAAGTGGGAATAGACAACTATTTAAAGTCGACATCCTCACGGGAGGCTTTCCTTGTCAACCCTTCTCCCAGGCCGGAAAAAGGCGAGGCACAGATGATGACCGTTATCTCTGGCCGGAAATGCTTCGCGTCATCCGCCTTACAAAACCGCGCTGGGTTATTGCTGAAAATGTGCGCGGATTATTTACTATGCAAAACGGAATGGTATTCGAACAAGTGTGCCTTGACTTGGAAAATTCCGGCTACGAAATCCAGCCGTTTATTATTCCAGCTGTCGCCGTCAACGCTCCGCACCGAAGAGACCGGATCTGGTTTGTTGCTCACGCCCTCAGCGATAAGACCAATCGAAAGAAAAAGCGCGGAAAGCTATCTGAAACGTCAGGTGAGCAGAAACAAAACAGGGCGCAACACAGTTCCGCCCGGCAATCTTTACGAACAGCTTTTGGCCGGAGGAGCGAGCGATTTGAGAAAAACACACCTGTGGCCGAAGATGCTAGGAACACCGAAAGCGCAAGACAGCCGAGCGGCCATGAGGGACAGAGGAAAGCACAATATGGGAGAACAAGTTCAGGAAGCGATAAACGCTTTGCTTCCGACACCGAGAGTAAGCGAAAAGGAAGGTGCTCCGGTAAAGAATGCGGAACTGAAAAACGGACGATGGAGCAGGGTAAATCGAAAGGGCGTGAGATTCGGAGTGAAGGTGAAAGACGTGTTGGCGATGCTTCCAGCTCCAAGCGTGATGGATATGCGGAGCGATATCAGAAAACCGGAAGAAAGAAGCAACCAAGCAATCAAAGGCGGGTGTTCAAATTTGAGAGAGAAGGTTGGGAACTCTCCTGGCTTGAAGTTGCAACCGAACTTTGTGGAGTGGATGATGGGCTACCCGCAAAACTGGACGAATTTGAACTCACCAAATCACGACATCGAGTAGAAAGACTAAAGGCTCTTGGCAACGCAATTGTTCCGCAGGTGGCGATTGAAATTATGAGAGCAATAAAAAAAACCAATAAAATTATTAGCAGTACCTGAGGCGTTCAGGAGTAAAAAAGACTGACTCTTCAGGTGTGGCTAATCCACATTGCTACCTGCGGTCGACAGGTGGTTAGAAACTAAAAAATTATCTAAAGAAAAATAAAATCTATGGAACAAGATCAAAATTTATTGAAGGAGATTTTACAGGCCATCGTTACGTATCCCGAACAGGTCGAGGTATTGAGGCATGTCGATGAGATGGGCGTGCTCCTCTCGGTGAAGCTTGGTGAAGGTGATGCGGGAATTGTGATTGGAAAAGACGGACGCGTTATCAAAGCGATCCGTTCAATCATGAATCTCGCCGGTCGCAGAAGCAAGGCTCGGGTCAGTGTTCGGCTTGACGTGCCGGATCTTCCGGGTAGTGTCAGACCGACATCTGTCGAACTTTAATAAAATAACGGCGGCCTTGTCGCTAAGGGCGGGACAAAGAAACAAAATCCGTCATATCAAATCATATGAAAACCAGACTGGAAATATTAGAGTCAATCCATGACTCACTGATAGAAGAAAACCTGCGACTAGAGATTGCCATTCGTAATCTCGAAGATCGCGATGACAATGACGTGGTGATACCGCGCCTGACCCCGTTTAATCTGGACGGTCAAAAAACTAAAAAGGAAATTGTGGCCGAGTATCAGGAGCGAATCGAAAAAGTCGAACACGCCATCTTAACAACAAAAAAATTAATTGAAGAAGAATATGTACGTGTCAAACAATAGTTCTCAAAAAAATCTTCCAGTGGCCAAAGAGCGAAAACAGCATATCGAAATGATTCAGCGAGAGGAAACGACGCAAGTATGTCCCGCGCTTCCAAAATGGCAGATGATATTAATTCGTATAAAAATATTTTTCATGTACCTATGGTTAAAACTACGCAAATAGTAAAAATTTCAGAACTCAAGCACCCGTCTTACAATCCGCGAGAAGTTAAGCAGGAAGACATTGATGCGCTAAAAAAATCGATTGAGCGCTTTGGGCTTCGCGGGCTCATAACGGTAAATACCAATAAGAGCCGTGCGGGCATTATTATTGGTGGCAATATGACCGTTATGGTTTTACAGGAATTGGGCTGGGAGACAGTACCAAAAGAAAACGTGGATTTGGTGGATTTGTCCGAAAAAGAAGAAAAAGCCCTGAGTCTTGCTTTGAACAAAATTGCTCAAAGGCGCGATTGGAATGATGAAAAGCTGGCTGAACTGATGACAGAACTCAACCACTCGGACTTTGATCTGAGCGTCACTGGGTTTAATGAAGTGGAAATCAGCAATCTCTTGGACAGTCAAATACTAGACGAACCGGATGATGAAGAAGAAAAAACTGTCGAAGAAGAATATGCGGAAATAAAAAAGCCGAAATCAAAATACGGCGAAATTTATGAACTCGGAAGGCATCGGCTTATGTGCGGAGATGCGACTAAAATGGAAGATATTAAAAAATTGCTTGGTACGCTCAAAGCCGATATGGTTTTTACTGACCCGCCATATAATGTGGCTCATGTCAGTCATGAAAAGAAAGGAAAATTTCCGACTGAGCAGGGCAGAATTTTGGGAGATCAGCAGAGCCAAGAAGATTTCGAAGCGTTCAGCGAGAAAGTATTCGCGAATTATTGTGAAATCATGAAGCCCGGCGCAGTGATTTATGTCTGCACCGGCTATACTAGTTATTCGCTGTGGTATTACGAAATGCTCAATTCAGGCTTTGAATTTTCATCGACGATCGTTTGGGTCAAACCGTCTTTCTCTATCGGTTGGGGCGATTATAAGAAGCAATACGAGCAAATCATGAAAGCCAAGCGAAGCAAGAGTAAAACGAAAGCTCAGCCGATTATGTATGGCTGGAAAAAAGGAGAGCGTCATTTTTTCTATGGTGACAATAATGAAAGCGACGTATGGGATATGCCCAGAAAGGCGGTTACTAAAATGACTCATCCAACTGAAAAACCGGAGTGGCTGATTATGCGAGCCATCAAAAACTCCAGTCGAATCGGAAATAATATTGTCGATTTTTTCGGCGGATCAGGTAGTACGCTTTTCGCTGCGCATAAATTAGGGCGCACTTGCTATCTACTGGAGCTTGACCCTTGTTGGTGCGATGTGATTCGAAAGCGCTGGGAAAAAGTAAAGCTCAAGGGATAGATAAATGATAAGCGATCAAGCCATATGGCAAAGCCCGTACTTACAACTTCAAAAATGCCAAGCGAAACGGAATCTCAATATACCGCTTGGCTTTTATATTGCGAAGCGGGAAGCATTCGAAAGACATTGGGGCTATGGGATAAGGTTGGGCAAAGCTTGGGTGAAACTTGGGTGGAATTTGCCGAAAGGCTTGGCAAGAAACCAAGTGATACAACGATAGAAACTTGGTCAAAAAAATATCGCTGGGTTGAACGGAAAGACCTCAAACTCACTGAAGATCTTGAGAGTCTTCGAAAGAAAGCGCAGGAAATCAAACAGAAAAAAGTGTTTGTTATCGGTGAGGTTTTTTGGGAAAAAATCCAGGCTCTAAAAAAGCAGATGAAAAAAGGAGAAGGAGCGACAGTCGACGAGATTAAGAAACTATGGGAAATGTTTCGCACGGAGATGGGAGAATCTCTCGGTAAGCACGAATTGAGCATCAAGGAAGAAGATCAAAAACCACCGACAGCGGAAGAAGAGGAGTTGGGATTGGCAATAGATGAAACTATCAAAGCTTTTTATGGACGAAAAGGAAAAACAAAAAAGTAGCATTCTGTATTGGATCAAGCAGAATGGAATAAAAAGCGAAAGTGGCGATGTAATTGAATTTTCGGATCACCGCTTTATGCTGGATATTTATTCCGATCGTACTCCGATGCAAGTTATCCGTAAAGGTTCGCAGATTGGAGCTAGCACGATGGAGATTTTGCGAGCGATCCACGCCGCGCGTTTTTGGGGCATCAATCAAATTTATACACTTCCGACGGTGGACGATGTGGCCGAATTCGTAAAGAGCAAGGTAAACAGAATCGTGAAAGTGAATTCCTGTGTGCTGGAAGGAGTGAGTGGAAAAGACGTGGATTCGGTGGAGCAAAAACAGATCGGAAAATCATTCTTGTTTTTCAAAGGAACATACACGGAAAAGGAAGCTATTATGCTTACTTCAGACAGAAACATTCACGACGAGCTCGACAAATCCAAGCCGGAGGTAATTCGCGATTACACAAGCCGTATGGGATTTTCGAAAATCAGAAGTCAGCATTATTTTTCAACCCCGACTGTTCCGGACGTGGGAATTGATCGGTTGTTCGGGCAATCCGACCAAAAACACTGGCGGTTTAATTGTCCTAATTGTAACTATGAACAGCATATGGACTGGGAGAAGAATGTTGACCGCGAACGAAGAATCTATGTCTGCCAGAAATGCCGAAAAGAAATCACCTCACGCTGGGTCTGTGATACTGGACGATGGGAAGCTCGATATCCAGGAGAAGCAATCAGCGGGTATTGGATCAGTCAAATGATGTGTCCTTGGCGCAGTGCGGCTAATCTGCTTGATGAAGAAGCCAATGCCGAAGACCAAAAATACTTTTACAATTTCGTTCTCGGTTTGCCCTATATCGCATCCGATCAGAAAATTCCCCAAAGCCTATTTTTGCGCAATATTACAAATGAAGAAGTCGAAACAGCCGGCTGGAACGTAATGGGCGCGGATACCGGGGATGAGAATCATATCGTAATTGGCAATGCCAAAGGAATATTTTGGATTGGTAAAATCAAAGACCGGCCGAACAAAACTCGCTGGGAATATATGGCAGAACTGATTCAATTCTATGACGTGCGGGTATGCGTTATTGACGCTATGCCATGGACGGAAGAAGCCCTGCGTTTGGCTCGCAAATTTCCCTATCGCGTCTATGTGAATTTCTATAAAGACGACCCGAAAATGCTCGAGGTAATTCGCTGGAATGACGAGAGGGAGGAAGACAGAAAACCTTTCGAGGATGAAGTGAAAGTGCTTACCTCACGCAATCGCATCATTGACGACACAATCTCATCCCTGAGGCGCGGAGAGATCAAATTTGCCATGCAGTCGAACGACACGACCTTTCGCATGCTAATAGACCACGCTCAAACAATGTATGCCCGGACGGTTACTAATCAGTTTGGCCAGGAAAAACGGGAATGGCAATCGACTACTGGCACTGATCACGCTTGGCATGCTCTCCTGTACTGGCATATCGCATTTAAAAAAAGACTGAAATATGAACCGAATAAATAAGCAAAAAACAAATATATCCAATGAGCGGGAGCGCAATCTGCTCCTTTCGGAAATCGCCAAGGATTTGGCATCTATTGAAGCGGAAGGCTTCGGGCGGGTTGTGATTGAAATAAAAAACGGCCAAATTGTGAATTGGTGGAAAGTGGCATCGCGCACCAGGCGCGGTTTTCTCAAGAAAATGAAGGATGCTCCAGAGGACTCAGTCTCATGAAAAGAACAAGGGGTAGAGCTTTATAAAAATTTTACCAAATTTTTACTGAAATTTATCTTTGCGATGAGTATAATTATTTTAGTTTATTAATATTTTTGGAAGCAAAAAAACAGTTCTTGCTCCGAGGCATCCTAGGGGATGGATGCCAAGAGAAGGTCGACGTGGACTGGGCGTCCAAGAAAAAATAATTTTTAGTTGCAGCAAAAAATATTTATGCTATCCATCACCTAGCGATTTTTATTCCAGTGCAAATACACTATGAAGAAAATACTCTCACGAGTGCGCGCCTTTCTTCGCAGTTGTTTCATAGGAATAAGCCAGGAGACAAAATTGAATCTAAACCAAAAAGAGATCTCTGCTAATCGCAGGGATTTCTTTTGTGGGTAACTTTTCTATGGGCAAAGAAAAGATTAGGTGCTAAAGTATAGGCAGGTGAAATATTAGCATCCTGAAAATAGTATGCGAATTTTAGTCATAGACGACGACCCTAAAATTTCCGACTTTCTCAAGTCGAATCTTGAGATGGAACTTTTTGCTGTTGACGTGGCAACGGATGGCGAGAAGGGAGCATTCCTCGGCCGTTGCAATGATTATGACTTAATCGTGCTTGATAACGTGCTACCCAAGAAAAGCGGACTGGAAGTGTGCCAGGCGATCCGCGAAAAAAAGAAAGACGTGAAAATCATAATGCTTTCGGCCTTGTCGGATATTACCACCAAGGTGGATCTTTTGGATAATGGTGCGGATGACTATCTGACCAAGCCTTTTTCTTTTCGGGAACTTTTGTCCAGAGTGAAAGCGCTACTGCGTCGCCCGAACGCCACAATCAGAGAAACAATAAAAATCGGGGATTTGATCATGAACACCAAAAATCATGAGGTGAAACGAGGAAAGAAAAGCATCAATCTCACGCGAAAAGAATTTATGCTCTTGGAATATCTAGCCAAAAATACGGGTCGAACGCTGTCGCAGGGAGATATCATGGAGCACGTGTGGGACATGGATTTAGATACTTTTTCCAATACTTTGAAATCACATATCAGAAACTTGCGTGCCAAGATCGACATTGGGAGAAAGGTGAGCCTGATTCAAACTGTGAACGGAAGAGGCTACAAAATGGAACTGGATTGATTTCTTGATATTTTCTTTACTTTTTCTTTACCTCGCTTTGATACAATTAAATTTGTAATTCTTGGTCGAGGGATTATTTTTATCAAAAAATTAAAATAACGAAGAAATGAAAAAGAAAATCATCAAAAAAATTCTAACGAGCAAGAAGGCCAGAAAGGCTGTCGCATTGAGTGCATTTGTCATGTCGATGGTGAGCGTCGCCAGTCCATGGAGCAATGCTCCGATGGCGTAGGCTTTTTATAAAAAGACACTATATGAAAAACGATCTACAAGAAAAGGATATTTCCAACTCTGGCGTTTTTCAAAAAAGTGTCTTTTTGTTATTTGAAAAAGTAATAAAACCGAAGTCAAAAAGCGAAGACTCCAGGCGCCACGAATTCATACTGAATGTTTTACTATTGTCCGCCATTGTTTTGTCGGCAACCTTTTCGCTCATTATTGCATATCAAGCAAATAAGGTCGGCTTGGAATATCGAGGTTTTCCGTTGAGCAATATATTGATTGTATTTTTTAGCTTTGTTGTTTTATATTTACTTTCCCGAGCGGAACTTTTCGTTTTTGTCTCCTATGTTTTCATAGCAATCTTTTTCATTTTGACCACCTACACCGCTTTTCATTGGGGCGCCGATGTTCCAGAGGCGCTCCTCGGTTACGCGTTTATTATTGTGGCGTCAGGTGTTTTGGTTGGTTCGCGCTTCGCATTTGGAATTGCTTTCGCGACAGCCCTCGCTATTTTAGCGGTGACATATTTTCAACTTAGCGGTGTGACACAACCTAATGTGTATTGGAAGCCTGAAACATTAGACATCAAAGATGCCATACAATTTTCTGTAACCTTCATGGTCATCGCCATCGTTTCCTGGCTTTCTAATCGTGAAATTGAAAGGTCATTAAAACGAGCGAGAAAATCCGAAGCGGAACTCAAAGAAGAACGGGATATGCTGGAAATGAGAGTTCAGGAAAGGACAAGAGAGTTAGAGAAGGCGCAAATGGAGAAAATCAATCAGGCTTCCAGGTTTATCGAGTTCGGCAAAATTTCCTCCGGACTTTTCCACGACCTTATAAATCATATCAATTTTCTTTTTCTGAACATAGAGCAGGCGACCGAGGGGGGAGAAAAGGAATTGGTTGAGATTAGAGAATATTTGAAGCAGGCCAATGATAATAAAGCGGCTATATCGGAATATATCGAAGATGCCAAGAAGCAATTTCAAAACCAAAAAATAGAAGCGTTGTTTTCGGCCAAGAAAGAGATACTCGGTGTCGCCAAAATACTGGGATACAAACTGAAAACGGAAAAAGTCGATATCAAGCTATGCGGCGATTTTGATATCCTTACTTACGGAAACGCGGTCAGATTCAATCATGTGGTAACCAATATCATACTCAACGCCTTGGACGCATATGAAATGAGCAATGAAGAGGGGAAAGAAATAAAGATAGGGTTGGAAAAGCGTGGCGAAAAGGCGGTTATTTCCATTGAAGATCGGGCAGGCGGGATTTCGGAAGAAATCCGCAATAAGATATTTGATCCGTTTTTTACCACCAAGGGTCCGCAAAAGGGAGCGGGGATTGGACTGGCAACCGCAAAAAACACGGTCGAGGAAGATTTTGGCGGAACAATCAAGGTTGAAAGCATCTGGGGGCAAGGAAGCAAATTTATTATTGAATTTCCAATTAGAAATGAACCATAGCTATATAGACAAAACGATAAAGGCGAGTATTGATTATTTAGATCAAAGGCAAAAAAAAGACGGAAGTTTTTCCAATCTTGTTTCAACTTCAAAAGATTTCAATGCATCCAGGGAAAACCAATCCGCATTTCCCACGTGCTTAATTTTAGCGAGTCTCAATAATCTTCCCAGTTCAAAGGCGCTTGATAATGTAAGAAGCAAAACTGCAAAATTTCTGATGAGCCAAAAAAGCGATTTTTGGTCGTGGAATTATTGGAAAAGAAATTCGCCGGAAAGCAAAGATACGCCGTACCCGGACGATTTGGATGATACTTGTTGCGCTATGGTCGCACTGACCAAGCATAATCAAAAAATTATCTCCATAAGAGCCATCGCTAAAGTCATCAATCTTCTCACATTTTGCGAGAGCAAAGAAGGCGGGCCGTATTATACGTGGCTCACTCCACAGAATGCAGGCAAAGACTGGAAAGACATTGATTTGGCGGTCAACAGCAACATTGCGTTTTTTCTTTCGCTTCAGGACGTGACCCTGGAAAGTCTGACTGCTCTCGCGGAAGAAGCGATTGATTCTGGAAGATACAGCTCTCCCTATTATCAATCCCCATACGCCATCATTTATTTTATCTCTCGCTGGTACAAAGGAAAAAAGAAAGACAAAATAATTTCCTATCTCTTGGAAAATAGGCACAAGAATCATTCTTGGGGTAATCCCTTGGAAACCGCACTGGCAGTCAGCGCGCTTATTAACCTAGGGCACAATAAGGAAAAACTGGAGGAAAGTCTGGGATCTATCTTGAAAAACAAAATAAATGGAGAGTGGAAAGCCTATCCCTTCGTGGTTGAAAAAATAGAAAAGAAACAAAAACATTATTCCGGTAGCGCGGAACTTACAACGGCATTCTGTCTGGAAACTGTGGGAAAATTTTTGACTGAAGATGAGTCGGTCAAGAATAAAAAAGAAATAAAAATAGACAGGGAGCAGGAAAGGATACATAAAAGGATAATCAAGCTAACAGATCAAAGATTTTCTAATTTCAATTCTGAACTGACTGAGAATTTTCTGGCTGTCAGGAAAAGGATATTGAAAGGAGACAACGCAAATCGAGTAACCCTCTTGCCCTATTATTTTCAAAAATCGCTGGGGAGCAATAAGGCTGTGGATGAGAATATTCTCATTGAACTGGAAGTGGCCAGTCTCTATGGCTGGATAGCCTATACGATTTATGATGATTTTTTCGATGGCGAAGGTGACCCGAGGTTTCTTTCCTTGGCCAATATCTGCCTTCGCGAATTAACATTAATATACTGCGAAACTTTTGCGAAGGATGAAAAATTTTTACAATTTTTCAAAAACACAATGGACAGGATTGATTCTGCTAATGCCTGGGAGACAACTAATTGCCGAGCGCAGGTAGCCGGATCACGATTGACGATTCCCGACCGATTGCCTGATTTTGGAACATTAGAAAGACTCGCCGATCGTTCCATCGGTCACGCGTTGGGATCAATAGCTGTGTTGTATTTTCACACAAAAAACATTGAGTCTTCAGAAATAAAAAACTTACTCGCATTCTTTGAAAATTATATAATCGCCAGACAGCTTAATGACGACGCGCATGATTGGGAAGATGATCTCAAAAAAGGACAACTAAGCCCGACGGTAATTGAGGTTTTGAAAAAATACTCAAGACGAGGCGGGAACAAGAGCCTCAAAGAATTGGATTTGAAGAAAGAGATCAAGGAACTGCAAAAAATATTTTGGTATGAGGTAATCCAGGAAGTATGCAATAAGGCACTTTTTCACACCGAGAAAGCACGAAAGCATTTGAGCGGCGTCACCTCGGTGGAAAACAAAGTGGCTTTTGAGGGTATGCTCGCATCTGTCGAAAAATCAGCCAAAGAAGCCCTCGCCGAACAAAAGGAAATGCTGGAATTTTTGGAGGAATACAAGTAGGGCGGGTTGCACGGAATATTGGGGGCAGAGAGAAGCTGACCTGCCTTTGGGGTACTTGTACCATTTCGATATGAAAAACGCCCGTAGGGCAGAATTTGGCGAAATAGGGGCTGTTTTCCTTTACTTTATGGTCGTTCGGGAGTATTATTAAAATATTGGAAAAGTCACAAAAAAGGGAAATAAGAAGTAGCCGTCAAGTGTGTGGATGGGTTTTGTTAAAGATTGGAAAAAATAAGTTTAAATTAGATGGCATTATTTAAGATTCAAAATCCAAAGGTATCAAAATTAGTAACGAAAGACTTAGGCCTAGAAAAGGACTTGCAGAAATTATTTGAAAATAATCTGGAAGAAATTTTGAATATTGATTTTTTAGCTCATGAATATTCGACTAGTTTCGGGGGCAGGATTGATACCTTGGGTATAGATAAAAATGGCTCACCCTGCATTATTGAGTATAAGAAAAATCAAAACGATAGCGTTATCAATCAAGGTCTTTCATATTTGCGCTGGCTATTGGATCACAAAGCTGATTTTGAATTTTTATGCAAAAACAAAAATATCAAAATTGATATTGATTGGGATTCTCCGCGGGTAATTTGTGTCGCGGAAAATTATAACAAATTTGATATAGACACGGCAGATATTTTACCAATTAACATCGAACTTTTGAGATACAGGATCTATGAAAACGATCTTCTTTTTCTTGAGCCGGAAAACTATCAGAAAATAAAAATTTCTACTTCTGGAATTATCAAAAAGTCTAAAAATCAAAAAGAAAAGCACGAGGTTCTACAAAAAAATTATTCGATTGATGACCACCTGAAAAAAACCGATCAAAAAACAAAAGATCTTTTTTACAAATTGCGCGAAAAAATTATTTCCATCGACGAGGAAATAAAAGAGGAGCCAAAGAAATTTTATATAGCCTACAAAACAGCAACCAACTTTGCCGACCTGATTATTCATAAGGATGAAATACGAATCACACTTAATGTAAAAAGTGGTGAATTGGTTGATTTGTTTGAAATATCTACAGACTTCACAAAACCTAAAAAGGGACACTGGGGCAATGGAGATTATGAGGTGAAATTAAAAGATGAAAAAGACCTTGAATCAGCTTTTATTTTAATCAAGCAAAGTTATGATTTGAATAAGTAATTTCATGGAAAATAAGTCATTAAACAGTAATTTGCATAAAGCCAACAAGGCAAAAAAAGATGAGTTTTATACTCAGCTTGTTGATATTGAAAAGGAATTAAAACACTATAAAGAACAATTTCGTGACAAGGTGGTATATTGCAATTGTGACGATCCTTTCGAGAGTAACTTTTTTAAGTATTTTGCCTCAAATTTTAATGCTTTGGGTCTAAAGAAACTTATCGCTACAAGTTACAAACCATCACCAATTGCTAATACTCAACTTGGATTATTTGGAGATAATAAGACACTGCCCATAACAAAGGGTCGTCCAAAATTAACGGCCAATAAATTCATTATCAATGAAGTTAGCGATCTCGACGGTGATGGTGCGTTTGATTTGCGTGATATTGCTGAACAACTCAAAGCAAACAAAAACAATGAATGGGCACCGTTGGAAGGCGATGGAGATTTTAGAAGTGAAGAAAGTATAGAACTTTTAAAACAAGCAGATATCGTGGTGACTAATCCACCTTTTTCATTGTTTCGGGAATATGTTGCGCAATTGATTGAATATAACAAGAAGTTTTTGATTCTTGGCGACCAAAATGCAGTAACCTATAAAGAAACTTTCGGTTTCATCAAAGAAAATAAATTGTGGCACGGCTACGACAATGGTGGTACAAAATGGTTTCAGGTTCCCAATGATTATGATATTGAGACAGAGTCAAGAATAAAAATTGAAAATGGTACAAAGTTTTTCAGTATGGGTAGAATTGTGTGGTATACAAACCTCGACAATACAAAACGTCATGAAAAAATAGTGTTATATAAGAAATATACGCCGGGAGAATTTCCAAAATACGATAACTACAACGTTATAAATGTTGATAAAGTTGCTGATATTCCAATGGATTATGAGAGTGTAATGGGCGTACCGATTACCTTTGTTGATAAATATAGCCCAGCGCAGTTTGAAATATTGGGCATTGCTAATTCTGCAAGATGGATTGGTTACGAATGTTTTACTTTAATTGAAGGTAGGAAAATATATAATCGAATTTTAATTAAACGAAAAAAATAATATGGAAATTGAACTAAATGAAATTCCAGTGCGTGAACTTTTTGCTGGATATCAGGATAGCGATGAAGAGGGTGTGGTTGGATATGGCGGAAAATTAGATATTCGTCCGAAGTATCAGCGTGAATTTATTTATAAACCCGAACAACAAATTGCTGTAATAAATTCAGTGATTGGAGGTTTTCCGCTAAATGCAATGTATTGGGTAAAGAATAATGATGGAAGCTTTGAAATTCTTGATGGACAACAGCGCACAGTTAGCATTTGTAATTTTGTAGCTGGTAACTTTAACATTACAAATCGTGAATATCAAATGTATTTCGACAATCTAACTGAAAAAGAAAAAGCGAAGATTTTGGATTATAAGCTCATGGTTTATTTTTGCGAAGGTACATATGATGAGAAATTGGCATGGTTTAAGGTTATTAATACTGCGGGTGAAAAGTTAACGAATCAAGAATTATTAAATGCTATCTACTCGGGGACTTGGGTAACTGATGCTAAGCGATATTTTAGTAAGAGCAATGCTCCAGCATCCCTTTCGGCTAATGACTATATGGGGGGAGCATTAAATCGTCAAGAATATTTGGAAACAGTACTTCGCTGGATTAGTAATGATAAAATTGAAGACTATATGGGGAAACATCAACATGATGCAACTGCTGAGGAATTATGGGCGTATTTTCAAAAAGTGATTGAGTGGGTGCGAATGGTTTTTCCAAAATATCGTAAGATGATGAAAGGAATCGAGTGGGGAGAATTATATGGTAAATTTAAGAATACTAAATTAGATGCAGAAGAATTGGAGAGTGAAGTTGCGCGATTGATTGCCGACGAAGACGTTGACAGCAAAAAAGGCGTGTACTGGTATGTGCTAACTGGTGAAGAAAAATATCTCAATATTCGAGCGTTTAACGAGAAAATGAAGCTGGAAGCCTATGAGCGACAAAAAGGCATTTGTAAAAAATGCAAGAAACATTTTGAAATTGAAGAAATGGAAGCTGATCATATAAATCCTTGGCATGAGGGCGGAAAAACTGTTGCAAAGAATTGCCAAATGTTATGCAAAGAATGCAATAGAAGAAAATCGGGGAAATAAAATCAAAAAAATATCCAGTAAATTTGATATTTTAAATTATGATCACTAAGATTTCTATAAAAAATACTGCAAGTTATGGGGAAACACCCGCTATCTTGGAGACTGATAAAAAAATCAATCTTATTTATGGACTGAATGGGACAGGAAAAACAACTCTTTCAAATTATCTTCAAGATAAAGATAACGCTTGTTTTTCTTGCTGTTCAATTGCAGAACTAAATAATGAAAAAGTGTTAGTTTATAATCAAAAATTTGTTGGTGATAATTTTTATCAGGACACACAAAGAGGTATTTTTAGTCTGAAGTCAGAAAACAAAGAAGCAAAAGAAAAAATAGATACAGCTACTCAGGAGATAAATAAACTAAAGAATCAAATTGAAAACGATGAATTGAAAACCGGATTTCAATTTGACTTAAATAAAAAACAAGAAAATGTCGCTGATTTACAAAATACAACAGAAGATAAAACTTGGGAGATAAAAACAAAATATTCGGGTGGAGATAGAATTTTGGAATTTTGCTTGGAAGGAAAAAGGGGAAGCAAAAAAGACTTATTTGATCATCTTTTAAGATTACAAAAACCAGCAAATAAACCAGAAAAATCAAAAGAAGATTTAAAAAAAGAAGCAGAAGCAACGCAAGGAAAAAGCGCCAAAACTTATGACGAAAATTTGGTTAAAAAAGTAACTTTTGATTTTTGGAAAACCGAAGAAAAGGAAATTTTCAAAGAAGTAATTATTGGAAATGAAAATTCACAAGTAGCGGATCTTATTGAGAAATTAAACAATTCTGATTGGGTGAAAAAAGGGAAAGAGTTTATAAATGAACCCCGAGAGGAAAATAAAATCTGTCCTTTTTGTCAGCAAAAAACTATAACTAAAGATTTATATCAAGAAATTCAAAATTACTTTGACGTATCTTACCAACAAAAAATCACAGAATTAGAAGATTTAGACAAAGAATATTTTAGAGAATATCAGGATGCAAAAAAGTTAGAAAATGAACTTTTACAAATTGATTTTATAAAGGTCAAAGAAACCAAATTTAAGCTTTTGTTTAAAAATTTTATTGATAAATTGAACAATAATTGGTCAAAAATTAACAATAAAATTAAAAGTCCGAATGTAGTCATTGCCTTAGAATTAAGTATTTTAGAACAAAAAGCACTGAATGATTTTTTAGATACAATTATTAATGAAATAAAAACTCATAATGAAAAGCTAAAAAACAAACAAAAAACAAGAAATCAGATCATTAAAGACTTCTGGGAAATTATGCGGTGGGATTATGATCAAACAATAGAAAATTATAACACTCAAAAAGTGAAAGTTGAAAAAGAAAAATCAGATATTGAAACTAAAATTTCAGAGTTAAACAAAAATATTGAAGAGCGAGGAACGATAATAAAAGACGCACAAAAGGAAATGGTAAACATTCAAGATGCAATTGAGGCTATAAATAGTGAATTAATATTTTTTGGATTAGATGGATTTTCTATTGTTCCAGCTGGAGAAAAGTCATACAAACTACAAAGACCAAACGAAGATATTGCTAAATTTGAAACATTGAGCGAGGGAGAAAAAACAGTAATTAGTTTTCTGTATTTTTTGGAATTATGCAAAGGCAAAGAAAATAATGATGATATAGCAACTGAAAAAATAGTTGTTATTGATGATCCAATTTCTAGCTTGTCGCATATGTATGTTTTTAATGTTGCACAGCTCATAAGAAAAAACTTTTTTAATGATGACTATAAGCAAGTATTCATTTTAACTCATAATTTATATCTTTTTCACGAATTAATAAAATACACAGAGAAAAACAAGAAAGACGACAGGGAAAAACTTTTTAGAATTACCAAGAATCGAGAAAAAAAATCTATAATTTCTGAAATGGGTAAAGATGAGATATTAAATGACTATCAACAGTATTGGCAAATAATAAAAGACGATAACGCCCCTGATAGTTTATTGGCTAATTCTATGAGAAATATTTTAGAATGTTTTTTTGGTTTTATTGATAATGAAAAATATGATAAAGCAATTGAAAATCTAACAGATGGCAAATACTCTTATTTTTTGAGATATATAAATAGAGAATCACATTTTGATAGAATAAATATTTCTGACACAAAAGAAGTTGATCCTCAAATTTTCAAAGAAGCATTTAAAAAAATATTTGAAAATTCTGGACATGAGGCACACTACAATCGAATGATAAAATAAAAGTTTTGCGAAAAAATTGGACTAAACCCGAAAAGCAAAATGGCAAATATGATTTTAAATAATAGTTTTTTGGCGATTGATTAAAAAAATTGCATGAAATTATCAAAAACAAACTTTCTGATATGTCTCGATTGTGCAAAAAATGCTTGGCTAAAAATTCACAATCCAGAGGTATATAAGAAAAAAGCACTTTCTTCTTTTGAGCTGAATATTATTGATACTGGCAATCAAATTGACGAGCTTGCGCGCGGCCTTTTCTCGGGCGGCGTGCTAGTGGAATCTCGTGATGATACAGAGCTTACAAGGAAGCTTATGGAAGAAAAGACACCTGTAATTTATCAGCCTGTTTTTGCAACCGAAAAATATCTCGCAGTCTCTGATATTTTTGTTTTCAATCTGGATACAAATGTCTATGATCTATATGAAGTGAAGTCATCGACAGCTTCGGAAGAAAACGGAGGAAGAAAAACCGAGGATTATTTGATAGATATGGCTTTTCAAAAGAATGTCCTGAATGATTTGGGCATTGAGATGGGAACTTTCAATTTGATCAGGCTTAATAAAAAATATGTCCGCCTTGGCGAAATTAACTTGGAAAAGTTATTTTTTATAGAAGATTCGACTAGCCAAGTGAATGAGAAGCTGGATGACATAAAGCAAAAAATGGAGGGTGCCTATGAATTGTTATCTAGTGAAGCTGAACCGAAAGGGCATTGCGATTGTATTTTGAAAGGGAAAAACTCGCATTGTACAACAGCTTGGTATTCAAATTCTGATCTTCCGGAATATCCAGTTCACGCAATTTTAAGAATCAATGGAAAAAAATTAGCAGAGTTGGTTGATAGTCATATTTTCAATATTCACGATGTGCCGGATGATTTCCCACTTTCAGATAATCAGAAAAGGCAAGTGGAAACGGCCAAATCCGGCAAAGAATATATTGATAAAAAAAGCATTGCTGAATTTTTAGGAACGATGAAATACCCATTGTCATTTCTTGACTATGAAACATATCCATCAGCCTTGCCGAGATATAGTGGGTACAGTCCATATCAGCAAATAACTTTTCAATTTTCACTGCATGTGATTGACTCACGCGAGAGCGAATTGGAACATTATGATTTTATTTATACTGATCAAGGTTGTCCTGATGAAAGTTTCGCAAAAGCATTGGAAAAGCATATCCCGAAAACAGGAAGTGTTGTTGTTTGGAATCAGAGTTTTGAAAAAAAGAGAAATGAAGAAATTGGAAAGCGTCTGCCTGAATATCGGGATTTTATGCAAAGTGTTAATAATCGCGTTGTAGACTTGATGATTCCATTTTACGGAAATACAACAATGTATGATCATCCAGAGTTTAAAGGAAGCGCTTCAATAAAGTATGTTTTGCCGGCACTTGTTCCTCATCTTTCATATAAGGATATGCATATTCAAGAGGGTGGTGCCGCGTCAGATACATGGAATCGTATTGTGTCGGATGAATATTCTGAGGATGAAAAAAATATGAAAGTGCAGGCACTCAAGGACTATTGCCATCTTGATACCTTGGCTATGGTTGAAATTTGGAAAGTATTAAAATCAGTATAAGGAATGTTAAGTATTGAAGAAGTCAAGAAAATATTAAACGACGAAAATATCGCTGATGAAGAAGTTTTGGAAATCAGGGATAATCTTTATGGATTGGCTGAGCTTGCTATTGAGAATTATGCTAAAGATAAAAATTAATTAAAGCTATGATTTTATATAATAAAAAAATTGAAGATATTTCCTATGAGGATGTTGTTGCTTTTTGTAATGAGAAAATCAGGGAAAATGTTAATTTGGATTACAAGGAAGACTTTAATGCTGACAATAAAAAACTCGCAATGACACTGAGCGCTTTCGCAAATACTTTTGGTGGCTTAGTTATTGTTGGTGTAAAAGATGATGACGGTGTTCCATTGCTCCCAGTTGAAGGCCTTGAAAATAAAGAGGGCATTTCTGAAAAAGTAACAAGAATAATCATTGATAATATTTACCCAATAATATTTCCAGAAGTAAAAGTTTGCAAGAACGATGATTGCACGAAGGCGCTGGTTGTAATAAGAATTCATCCGAGTAATGAAACGCCCCATGCTATCAGGGGAAATACTAGAGCATATGTGAGAATTAATGACACTAAAACCCCTGAAAGTTTAGCCACGATGGAGCAATTGGAGTGGTTGAGAAATAGGAGAGATAAATCAGATAATTTGAAAAAAAATTTATTAACCTCGGCCACGCAAAGACACAATGATAAAATTTATGTTCCCAATGAGGAAAATACACTGATAGCAACCTTTAGGAGTAGAAAGCCTTTTGGAAGTGGATATTTCTCATCGATCCCAATTTATCCAAATCAAGTGCTAACGAATCCAGATCATTTGTTTGATTTTCTCGGCGAGCTTCAAATTAATGATTATTTTAGTTCAGGTGGATTTCCTAGATTCATAGATAAAAGAAGGGTTATAAATGATGGTGTTGTTATTAAATATAACGAAAAAAATTATACAGAAATCAATGATTTCGGACTTTTATACTATGGAGAAATATTCATGCAGGATATAGAATTGTTAAAACAAAGTTTTGAAAGGGAGGGTGAAATGAATTTTGATAATATAAGGGAAGACAAACTTGGGTATTATGGCTTCTATCATTTAATAGCCAGAATAGATTTGCTCATTGAATTTGCATATAAATTTTATGAAGATTTGGGTTATTGGGGTTACATAGAACTCTCGTTTGTACTCTCAGAAACGGATAATAATTTTCTGTATAAGGGAGATGAAAATTTCACATCCGAAAAAATAAAAAAATCATTAGATTATGAATTGGACTGGAATAGGAATATCATGGTGCAAGATTTAAAAGAGAAAAGAATAGAATTGATTAAAGATTTTTGTCAGCAATTAGGGTGGTGCTATGGTGAGCGGTTGGCAAAAAGACTCGAAAATGAAATGATTGAAAAATATTTAAAAAAGAACAACAGGATTGATTTGAAGTAATTTTTTTCAATTATTGCAAAATAAACGATAAGTCTAATTTGTTTTCTAATTTCATCAAACATAATTCAATAAAAACAAAACTATGCTTTGGACAATTATATTAATCATTTTCATCGTTGCTGTTGCTCTCGCTAAGGCATTTATTGAGAAAAAGGAAAGACTAACGAGTTTGTCTTCATATCAAAAGAAGGACAGGGTAATGAATGAATCAGAGCAAGCATTATTCGTTAATCTGCAAAAAGCACTTGGAGAAGTTTATATCGTATTGTCTAAGGTTCGCATTGAGGACTTTATTGATGTGAACAAGAAGAATATATCTGGCAATAGTCACTGGGGTCTTCGTGGCAAAATCAAGTCACGCCATGTTGATTTCCTTGTGTGTAATTATGCCACAACAAAACCATTGCTTGCTATTGAGCTAGATGGAAAATCGCATAATAGCGCACAACGTAAAAAGCGGGATAATTTTATTGATGAATTATACAAAGCAATTGGTCTGCCAGTAGAACATATTAGTGTTGGCGGAAACTTCTCAGAATTATCACAAAATATTAGGAATATCTTGGAGAATAAGAATCTCTCTAGTTAGGATATTTTGCTAAAAATGAATGAATGATACCAAATCTGATAGTATGTGGTATAATTATTTTAACAAGAAAGTTGAGATGAAATATAATCTTGAGTATCGAAATAAAAAATGGCTAATTCTTCTGAGGAAATAATAAGAGATCGATTGACAAGAAAAACAGGAAAGGAATTTCAGCAAATTTTGTGGGATATCCTAATTTGTTGTTATCCGGATTTGCAAACCCCTAAAATGCAACATGATCTTGGTAATGATGGGTACAGTATAGATGAGAAATGTTTTTTTGCCGTGTATGGTCCAGAATCAGAGAAATACGATAATAGCATAACTTCAAAGAAGATTTCAAATCCTATTCCTAAAAAATCAGAGGAGCTTGGTGATTATGATAAATTTTTGGAAAAATGGAAAGATAAATACCAGTTTGATAAGTGGGTATTTGTGACAAGGGATAATTTAATGGGCAAGCCCCATCAAAAAATTATTGAATTAAATGGAAATGGAGATGGAATAAAAAAGGAACATTGGGGATTGGAACAAATAGTTAGAAAGGCTATTGAATTAAGCAAAAATGATCGGCAAAGAATCTTTAATCTTCCCAATATTAATTCCAACGCGACAGAAGTTGAAACCGTAATGGATCTTATCTGTTATGTATCTGATAATGCGGACTTTATCAATGAAGGGTTTGAAAATACCATGCCTGATCCTGATAAAAAACTCGAACGTTTTAGTAGCTATTGTGTACAAATTAAAAGTGAAATAGTAAATAGCGCAATGTATGCAAGTGCACAAAAAGAAGCAGAACAGGCAATTGGTCCAGATAAGATAATGGTAGCAAAAAAGGTGGCGTTTTTGAAGGAAACTAGTCGTAGGTTTTTAAGAGAGAATAATGGTGACCCTATGACCGCGTTAGATAAGATGGCAGATTATCTTGAGAATAAGCTTGAAAGTAGTGGCAAGAAATATGCGCATAGTGCAATAAGATATTATTTAATTGGAGAGATTCCCAAATGTAGTATTTTTCCAAATGAAGAAGAATAATTTGATTACAAAAGATGAAGAAATTAAAACAACGCCAATTTATATTGGGTATTTAATTTTAAAAATTTTAAAGAGCAAGGATGATGATAAGGTAAGTATTTTTGAAGTAACTGAAAAATTAAAAAAGGAATTAAAAATAATTCATTATCGGCAAATAATGCTATCGTTAATATTTTTATATACCGCGGGTATTATAAATTTTACAGATCCTTATATTTATAAAGTATGAGAATAAAATTATTGAAACTTCATTCTTCACCAGAAATATTTGAACCCATCGAATTTCAAGATGGGATAAATCTTATCATGGGTGAAAAAGTTGAAACAGACAATGTGAGAAAAGGGAAAAAAACTAATGGAGTGGGCAAATCTTTAAGTATAGAATTTGTGAATTTTTGTCTTTTAAAGGCAAGTTCCAATAGTCGGGTTATGAAGATCCCACTTGATAAATTTTCTGATGATACTCAAATAATTTTAGACCTTGAAATTAATTCTCAAAATCTTAGAATAATTAGAACAAAAGGAAAACCAGAAAATCCAACAATTATAAAAGATGGTAAAACAACCGATTTTTCTAATTTGGATGATGCTAGCCAATATTTGGGGAGGATATTATTTTTGGAAACTTCCGAAAGTGTAGATATTAGTTTTCGTGAATTTCTGGGACCGTTCTTAAGAGAAGAAGGATCTGAGTTTAAGGATATTATGATGTGTTATGAGAGTAATTCACAAAAGACCATACCTCCTGCCATAAAACCAAGTGCGTTCATTTTTGGTCTGGATGTCTCGCTTATCAATAAGATACAAAAAAAATTCAAAGAAATTGAAAAAACTAGTGTCCACAGAACAGCACTGAGAAAATCCTTAACTGAAAACGGAACAAAAAAAGTCGGCGATGTCAAGGCTACACTCAACTCCCTCAATGATGATTTAAAGAAAATAGACACAGCGCTTGAAAGTTTCAAGACCAATGACGCATATGCGCTACAGCAGGATGATTTGGCTAAAATGCAAATAGAGATAGATGATTTACGCTCTCATCAGACTGCCCTGAGATATCAATTGAGAAAAATGAGAACCTTCCCAGCACTGGAGGCTATTAAAGAAAAAGATATTGAAATTATTTATAACCAATTCAAATCAGGCCTTGGTGATATTGTCTCCAAATCCATTGAAGAAGTCGTGAATTTTAAACAAAAAATTGATGAATTCCAAAGAAAATTGTTTAATGAAAAAATTAAATCTATAAGCGATGAATTAAATGTTACTGCAAGAAAACTTCAGGCTCTTGAAGACAGCAGACTAAATAAATTAGAAATTATTGATCAAAAGGGTGTTTTGAAGGATGTGAAAAACGGTTTTGCTATTTATCACCAAAAAAGAGAGTCTTATGCAAATATTCAAAGTAAGTATGCGGCCTATGAAAACACCGAAAAAGAATTAAAGGATTTAAAACTAGAGAAAGACAAATATTTCCAGGAGCTGGATGCTTTGATATTTGATGCTAAAAAAATAATAGATAGTTTTAATATAACAATTTTAAGTATCCATGAATATATAATGGATAGCAACGAAGCATCCTTTGATATTAAGACAGTTACAAGCGGGAAGAGTAAAAAGGTCTTATCATTTGAAATGAGGATAGATGATGATGGTAGCCATAGTGTGGACAGAACGAAAGTTTTTATTTATGATTTAGCATTATTATTTAACGAATACACCCAAGTGAGACATCCTCATTTTTTGGTTCATGATAATATTTTTGATGTTGATCAGGATTCATTAATAAAAAGTCTAAATTATTTAGCCAAAAAAGAGTCACAAGACTTCCAATACATTCTTACCTTAAATAGGGATAAAATTGAAAACGAAGAGCGAGAAAAAATGCTAAACCTAGAAATAGATGATCATAGAGTCGCTAATTTCACAAAGGAAATCAGATTTCTTAATGGGAAAAAGTATTCGGAAACGTAAGTTACGCATAAAAACTTATTTTTATAGGAGTTAGTTTTTAGTATGCCTAAATTTAAAAAGAGTGTCTAAAACTTTCCGAAAATTGACCAACACGACTTAAAAAGCTAGAATAAATTTACAATACAGCCTAAACTTATGCCTTCGGGTGTAGGCATGGCAAAATATATGAAACCCCATGTGAACAATAACGGTCTTCTGATCGGTATCTGTTCACATGGGTCAATACTCGAAAGGGTGTTGGGTGCCCGAAACGGTGCCGCCGACGGAGGACCTTTTTTGTATCCAAAAAATCATAGGGCTATGAATCAGAAGCGTAAAAAACAATTGGAATTTCAAATGCAGAATAACGATTTGCACATCCAGATGGCAACGATTTTAGAATTGGCAAGAGAGGGCATTGCGCTGAAAGGCTGGAATGAAAAGCACAATAAAATTCTCAAAGGGATAGTTGAGGATTTGATGTTTGTTCATAATCGATACAAGGCTTCTTTTGAATCAAGAAAACACAGGGAACAAGAGAGCTGTTTGTGATAAATAATGTGATTATACGCAATAACGAAATATCAAAGCCGGGGCGGAATGTTCTGGCTTTTGGTATAGTTACACCATATCAGCACAAAAAGCGCCCGTAGGGCAAAATTTAGCGAAATAGGGGCTGTTTTCTTTACTTTATGGTGATTTAGGGATACGATAAAAATACTATTTTTAATAAGTCGACGTCGGGTTAAACATGGCTATCAAGAAAGTACAGGAGTATGAAAAGAAAAGGCATATCAAAATCCATACGATTTGAAGTATTTAAGAGAGACAGGTTTACCTGCCAATATTGTGGTGAGAAAGCTCCTGATGTTGTTTTGCATATAGATCACATTGAGCCAGTTTCGAAGGGCGGGGATAATGGTATTGTAAATCTGATTACGAGTTGTTTTGATTGCAATCTTGGCAAGAGCGACAGAAAGTTGAATGATAATTCCGTAGTTGAAAAACAACGCAAGCAGTTGGAGCTGATCCAGGAGAGAAGAGAACAGATTGAGCTGATGTTTAAATGGAAGAAATCGTTGTCTAATCTGGACGATGAAACATTGAAAATGATCAAGGAATATGTTGAGGCAAAAATTGAGCCGCTTACAATAAGTGAACACGGGGAAAATAATCTTCGGAATCATTTACGAAAATACGGTGTCAATGAAGTGTTGGACGCGATCGATGCCTCGGCAACTACTTATCTGAAATTTTCCAATACGGAAGGGATTGTAAAAGAAAGCGTGGAGAAGTTTCTGGATAAGTTGGGAGGAGTGCTTTTTGTGAGAAGACTGTCTCCGATAGAACAAAAGTTGATGCATATTAAGAATAATGCTAAAAATAGTTTGGCTTATTACGATCCCAGAAAATCAGCTATTTTACTTCAGGAATACGTAGCTGTTTTACGCAACTACTGGAATTACAGCGACGATAAGATCATAAAGGACTTCGACAGCGAACTTATTCCTAATTTAAGTAAGGCATACAACTGGACAGAGTGGACTTCGCTGATAGAATCATGGATAGAAAGCATAAAAAAGAAAAGTAATAATACCAACAAAGTTCAAGAAAATAAACAATCAATAGGGGACCCGCCTGCCGAATGGACAAAAACAAAGCTTGAAGGTATTTTACAAGGCACTCAATATGATTTTGAAGCTTCGATAAAAGCATTAGTTTATTTATTAAAGCCCTTTCGTAAATTTGAAGAGAAAGATTTTATAAAAAATTTGTATGAGCATTCCATCAATTTTTTAGATGTGACTGCGAATCTTCCCGAGGAAACAATAGAGGAACATGATAACGATGAATCAAGGAAAAATTTTATAAAAGAATATGCCGATGAAGTATTATTGCCATATATAAATTATGAAGAAGAATCTATGGAAGTAGACGGTTGGCTTTTAATGAAATTAGACGAGCTTGCATTGTATTTAATTCGGGACAGCTTTGGGCAATTTTATTCTTCACGCAAAAACACTAGCGATAAAGATATGATATTATTCAGAACTGAATTGAAAAAATATTTAAAAAAAAATGTTGAAAGATATCAATCAGAACAATAAAGCTTTCAGTAAGGATGAAAAAAAGAGAATATCGGTAATATTTCAAAGGTGACCTCTCTTTTTTAGCTATGCAATCCGTCCGTCAACGAGTTTGACAAACGGCTTTAAATATGCTAGGATAGCCTGTTAGTACCTTAAATCCATAAAAGCAATGAGATGAGCATTTTGGGCGTCATTTTTGGCTTCCAAGGTGCTCATCTCATTCGAGATACAAGCCCTAATCCCGGGGTTCGGGAAAATAAAATTACCAAAGGAGGATGACAATGGAAACATTGATCACCGGTATCACAGACGGACAGAAGAAGCAAGTCAAGCGGTTTTCCGAAGACGCCATTGATCGCGCAATTGCAGATGGTCTTCTCGGAGACAAGGACGGTACCCAGAAACTCATTGAAAACGGCGACGAGTTTCAAGCTCGCATCATCACTGCCATCAGAGAGCTTTCGGTGTCCAATCAGTTCGCCGACGAGGAAGTCAGTTCCAGCTACACGTACCCCAAGGGCTACAAGGTCAAGGGGATTACGGAACAGACCAACATCCTGCGTCAGTTATTCCCGGGCATCGGATTCGCCGATGAGAAGATCGCCGAGCAGACGCTACCCTCAAACGCTGAAGGATGGTTTGCTATTCCGAAGTGGGAGACGCTCGCACCGACGTATGGCGAAGCGGTCGAGAAGGTTCTCGCGATGATCGCGTCCAAGCGGAAGTTCTACAACTACCGTGACGGCCATCTCGGAGCGGAGTACCTCAGGCAGCATGTCAAGACGGTGAAGATGTTCCAGAAGCTCGGCGACGAGCAGAAGGACTTCGACATCCTCGTCGTTCCGGCCCAGTTCGGTCTCCGTCATAAGGGTCGTTCGGTGCGCCGGGGACGTGAGGTCTTCATTGTCAATGAGTTTGGACTCGGAGCCTTTGCAATCGGAATCATGTTGCTGACCCACCCCGAACGTGAGATTCAGTGGGAACAGCTCCACATCGATTGTGCGGGCGACGAGTATGCTCCCGACGGCGATGGTGAGTTCGTGGGCGCGCCCTACTTCGACTGGGGCGACGGCGACCTCTACTTCAGCGCTAGCTGGACGAGCGATGTCAACGAGCAGTTCGGTTCCGCCTCGGGATTTCTCCCGCAGAATTGAAACTCGAAATTTCGAAACCTTGTCCCTCTCGTGCCTTTTATTCCTTGAACTTTCCGCCGAAGGCGGTCGGTTCAAAATCGAGGCTATCCACTTGTGGGTAGCCTCTTTCATTTGCTAGAATAAGCTGTTCTGATATACTTCTGAATGAGCGGGCCAATGAGCAGTTGTCCACGGATAGCTGTCGCCCTCTCTTTCTTCAAGGAAAATAACCGGAGTTCTATTCGGCTACGGCTGGAAGAAGTGTGTTATCTTGAGGAGATACTGCTTGCTTTTACCTGGTGGAGATGTTCGATAAAAAGAACTACTCCCGAATAAAATTCAAGGAGGAGAGAATATAGGCCTGATTTATTCAGACAGTAAATTTCAACTCCTGGTGATAATGGACGGGTAGAAGCAAAATCCCGACGGCGATGGTGAGTTCGTGAACGCGCCCAACTTCAACTGGAACGACGGCGACCTCAACTTCAACACTAACTGGACGAACAATGTCAACAAGCAGTTCGGTTCCGCCTCGGGATTTCTCCCGAAGTCTCTTCTCAAAACAAAAAGACATCCAGAGGGGGATGTCTTTTGTGTCTTAATCAGAATGATTGGAGCGTATCCAGCCACCCAACATTCTTCCAATCTCATCTGTGTTCTCTTGCAGTAAGATGTATTTTTTAGTATCAATGGCGCGAACTTCTTTGGCCAGACGGACAAAAATCCTGAACGAGTTAAGCTGTAGGCTTGTTTTTTCCAGAATCGGTAGCTTTTCTTTTTTAGGCATTTGGCTGGCAAGTAATATACTTTCCAATATTTCCAGCAAAATATTCTCGCATTTTTGCCAAAGTGTATAACGGTCCTGTTTGGGAACGGAATTCCTGAAACTGTAGAAATTTTTATACATATCGCAGATTTTTTTGAAGATCGGAATGTCAAATTCATCCATATTTTTATTGTTATTGAATTATGAAAACCTACAAAGATATTTTTGAAGAAATAATTTCGCTGGAAAACCTGTTTTTGGCCTGGGACAACTTCAAGGAGGGTAAGCGAAAAAAGGCGGATGTCTTGAAGTTCGAATGGGAATTGGAGCGAAATATTTTTCAGCTTCGCGAAGAGCTGAGGAGTCGCACATACAAACACCAGAGCTATTCGTCATTTTATATCCGTGATCCGAAACAGCGACATATTCACAAAGCAGAAGTGAAGGACAGAGTATTGCATCATGCCATTTTTTCAGTGCTTAGCCCGATTTTCGAGCAGTCTTTTATCTCACATTCTTTTTCCTGTCGCATCGGGAAGGGGACGCACAAGGGTGTTACGGCCTTGGAAAAAATGATCGAAAAAGAAAGCAAAAATTATTCGAGACCGTGCTTCGTTTTAAAGTGCGATATCAAAAAATTTTTTGATACGGTCGATCATGCCATTCTGCTGCGAATTTTATTCAAGAGAATAAAGGACGAGAATGTGCGGTGGCTCTTGAAAGAAATCGTAGAAAGTTTTTCTTCCGATCAATCAGACATTTTCAGTAGCAGAGGCGTGCCGATTGGCAATCTTACCTCCCAGCTTTTCGCCAATGTCTACATGAACGAACTCGACCAGTTTGTAAAGCATGAGTTGAAAATAAAACACTATGCCCGCTATACCGATGATTTCGTGATCGTCAGTAATAGTCAGGAGTTTTTGTCGAATATCCTCAATCCTGTTGGTCGGTTTATCGAAGAAAAACTTTCGCTGAAGCTTCATCCTGGAAAAGTTAGTATCAGAAAATGCAAACAAGGAATAGATTTTCTCGGCTACGTAACTCTTCCGCATTGTCGGGCGTTGCGGACAAAGACGAAAAAGCGCATTTTTAAAAAACTTCAAGAACGCATCCTGGAATATAAAGCAAGCAAAAGAAATGAGAAATCACTGAACCAGTGTCTGCAATCGTATCTAGGCGTTCTTTCTCACGCCGATGCTTACGATTTGGAACAGGAACTTCTGAATCAATATTGGTTTTGGCTGAAATAATTCCCGTTTCTAAGATTATTTTTGCTGGTGAGAATACAAAAAGCTCCCCGCCAGCGATGACCCTTTCAGGTCACCCGCACACCTTTCGATGCACGACCAACCAAGGTGCTCTGGACGAGGAGCTTACTACCTTGGTTGGTTTTAGCGCCATGCCCCACATTTTTGTGGGGTTTAGGCAATGAATTGTTATTTATATTATAACCTTTTTATTTTAATGAATCAAATTAAGGCGTCAGCCCCCCATCACCATTGCTTCTCGACATTTTTATTGCTACAATAGAATAAAATATTGTTAATTTTTTATTTCTATGAACAATAAAGAACTTGATTTTTTAATCCAAGAGGGCGAGGGATTTAATCTTGAATTTAAAGAAAGCTATACTTCCAATATTGCCAAAGAAATTTGTGCCATGGCCAATGTCAATGGAGGCAAGATTTTGATTGGCGTTACTGATGATGGGAAAATAAAGCCGGCCACTTTAAACAATCGGATGAAATCGGAAATTCAAGACTTGGTCAGAAAATTCGATCCAATCTTCTCGGTGGGTATAAGCGAATTTGAAGGCGTGGTGATTATTGACGTACCCGAAGGCAAAAAGAAACCCTATTCAACTGGAGGAAAATTCTATATGCGTCAGGGCGCTAATAGCCAACAACTTTCTCGAGACGAAATTAGAGATCTTTTTATGGACGAAGGCCTTATTCGCTTTGACGAAAAATTGAATAAAAAATTTGATCTAGTAAAAGATTTTAATGACGAGGCTTATGGGAATTTTTTGAAAAAAATAGGCATAGAAACCAAGCTAAGCCGGGATGAGGTCTTGCAAAACCTGGAATTGCTAGGAGATAATAAACTGAAAAATGCCGGAGTATTGATGTTTTGCAATAAAGCCTCACGGTTTATCAGTAGTGCCACGATCACTTGCGCATTGTTTCTTGGTAAATCCAAAACAAAAGTAATTGATAGAAAAGAATTTGATACAGACTTATATACGAATTACCAAGAAGCCCTTAACTATTTGCAGTCAAAATTAAATACTGAGTATATTATCAAGGGTGGCGGTCCAAGAAAAGAAGTTTTGGAATTGCCCGCGGAAGCTTTGCGGGAAGCGCTTCTTAACGCAATCGCTCATCGGGACTATTTTTCCATTGGCAACATTCAAATCAGTATTTTTTCCGACCGGGTAGAAATTGATAACCCTGGAAGTTTAATTGGCAATATTAAGGTTGAAGATTTATACAAAAAAAGTTTTCCCCGAAACACGCTTCTTTTTGGACTAATGCAAAGAATGGAATTGGTTGAGAAGATCGGCTCTGGACTAATGAGAATAGGCGAGATGATGGACGAATATTTATTACCGCATCCCTTGCTGGATGTAAGTGATGTGCGCTTCAGCATCACTTTTGAACGGCCGGATTTGCAAAAGATGAGTGTTGAGCAAAGAATGGAAAGATACCAGTTAGGGTTGGGAGTAAAGTTGGGAGTAAAGTTGGGAGAAAGGTTGGGAGAAAACGAGAAGAAGATTCTTGAATTGATAAGGGAGAAACCACAAATTACCATTGATAAATTAGCAGAAGAATTAAAAATTAGCACTACTGCTATCGAAAATAATATAAAGAAATTAAGACAAAAAAAGGTATTAAAAAGAATTGGTTATAAAGGTGGATATTGGGAGATTTTGGAACAATAGGTGATTGAAAAGGTGACTGAAAAATATTTGCTTGCTCTCTCCACACTTTCTTGCTACAATAGCCTCAAGGTAAAATCAGTGGGGGACAGAGAAGAATTTTATGCTAATTTTCCGACCAAATATAGATCAGATACAAGATGAATTTGATTCATCGACTCAGTCGATGAATACTTATGGTTTGAATTGAATATTGTCTAAAGCGTCCATTCGGGCGTTTTTTTGTCGATTGGGACTAAACTCAAAAAATGGTCGCCCAACAGCCAATTGACAAGTAGATTGTTTTGTGCTAGGCTGGTAAGTTATTTTAGCCTAAGAAAGATTCAAAAATCTATGCGAAAAACCAGAAAATCTCTATTTCAAATAAACCTCAAATATGCTTTCTCTCTGGAGAAAGTTGGTCTATTTTTTAGTTTTTCCAATTTAAAATTAGTGTTTTAGGGGGACGGCGCGGGCTGTCCTTTTTTATAAAGTTTATTTTAATAAATTTAGAGCCAAGCAAATGGAATACATACACATCCCCATCTACTCCACAGGAGAAAAAATGAAGATTAAGGTAAAAAAGATTGTGGAAAACATCAAATCGGAATTCCAAGACATTTCTGTGGTGGATACGGATATCTTCGGGCGCTGTCTCGTTATCGACGGAGTTATCCAGGGAACGGATGATGACAGTGACATCTATGACAGAGAAATGCTCAAATTTCTCAAAAGAACCGATGAAAAGATTTTGATCCTCGGCGGTGGCGATGGTAGTCTGGCGGAATCGATTTTAGAAAAAAATCCCCATGCGCATATCCAAATAATTGACTTGGACGTGGAAGTGATCAATTGTTGCAAAAAACACTTCGGACAAAAAATCTTCGATGATCCGCGCGTCAATCTCTACATTGGAGACGCCTTGCATCACATGAAGTCCACAATCAAAAAAATCAACGGAAAATTTGACGGCATTATCTGCGACCTGACCGACATTCCAATTGGCCGAAAAAAGAAAAAGGATTTTGTCAATTTCTATGAAGAGCTGATCGCCATATCTTCAAAGGTGCTCCAAAAAAATGGCTGGATGAGTATTCAAGCTGGCGCTTCGGAAACCAATGGCTATTATTTGAATATGATTAAGATTGTAGATGGAATAGCCAAAAAACATTTTTCCCGTGTGTCGCGTTCAGACGTCTTTATTCCCAGTTTCGGGGAAAAAGGTGCCTTTCTTTTTATCGAAAAAATTGCGAAAAAGTCTCTATTACGGGGATTTCGCGCTTATCGATCGCCGGTTCGCTTGACAATGAAGGAGAAATATGCTACTGTTTAGGGTTGTTTTTTGACAATAGCATAACGGAGGACAGAAAAAATCTGTTCCTAAAATTCAACGCATAGGAGGGAGCATGAAAACTAAAAAGACTTTTAAGTTTACTTTCGCCTATGTGCTTGCAACGGCGATCTATTACGTGTTTGATTATGTCTATCTACCATGGCTGGGAATCAAATTCGGCTTTACCGTTTTTGCTCCCTTGTATTCATCAATTGTAATCGTCAACCTTTTGGGAGTCTATCTGTATGACTTTCTCAAGGAAGACGTGCTCTTCCTTGAACTCGGAAAAAATTGGATCAAGAGCGACACTGGCAGACTTTTGAAATTTAAAAAGTATGTCAGAGAAAGCAAGAGATTGACTTTCATCGCGCTATCTATTTGGCCGAGCCCAATTGCCAGTTATTTGTTTTTTCGGGAAAGTTCCAAAAAACAATTTTGGAAAGTCTTTGGAGTCATCGCAATCGGAAGTATCTATTGCACGGCCGTCTATGGTGGCGTGCTTGGCCTGTTTGGTTATCTTTTTAAACTATCACTTGACTATCTGTGCAAAGGAGGATGGCTATGTTTGAAATTCTAAAACCGGCTGATTTCACGCCGGAGATTGTTGCTCAGGTCTTGGATCTGGGAAAGCGAAGTGGCACGTGGCAGGATTCGGACGTTGATTATTACAAAGATCAATTTCAGAATCCACGGAATATTAACATTGTTCACAGAAATGGCGACAATCGAATTTCGGGGTATATTCTGGCGAGGCCGCATAACGAGGCGGTGCTGGATTATCTAATTGAGGATCCGGTAATGGCAGCAAGCGATGTCGGGATGTTTTATGTGGATATCGTTATTGCGGATAAAAACAGTATTAGGCCCAGCATAGGGATGCTTCTCATTACAGAGATGATTAGAGAAGCAAACAATCGGCGCGTTTCAAGATTTTCTTTTCATTGCCGAGTCGTTACTGGCTTCAGCAAAAGAATCCAAAAGGAATTTGGAGCGGAAATAATAAGAAGAATTGAGAGGTATGTTGATTGTAATGAAGAGCCTTTCGATTACATTGAAACCATAGCGGTTGCTTAAAAAAAGGAGAATAAGTTGAAAAGAGCATATATAGCTTCAATGATGCTGGTTATGGCTTTCTTCAGTTCGGCTTTAGTAAGAGCCGCGGAAGTGTCTGGAGAAGAAAAAGAAAAAACCTTTTTGGTTTCTGCGGAGTTGGGAGTTTTCTCTTCCTACATCAATGAAAACACAGGCGAATATACCAATGGTCTGATGACAACGGCTGGCTTCTCGCTAACACATAATCCATCGGGACTATATTTCGGAGCCCTCAGTTATATTTCCGAGAAAGGTTTTGATGAGGTTGACGTGTATCTCGGAGATTCATTCAAAATCAAGGGTCTCACATTTGATCTCGGCGTTGTGTACTATAACGTGGACACACTGAGTGATATGGAAGGAGATTCTATCGGAGCATATGCCGGTGTCAAATTTCAAGAGGTATATGGCTTTGTGCCATTTGCTTACCTTGAAAAGATGTTTTCCATTCGTGAAGAATACATCGGTAGAGGTGGCTTTGTTTGGAAAGTCGGCGCTGAGAAAAAAGATTTCCTCAAAATCGGAGAATGGTTGATCGCGTTGAAGCTAGAAGCGGGCGGAAATAGCGGTATCTATGATACCGACCCAATGCTTGTTAGCTTCGCCAGGTGCACAATCTCAACTCCGATTAAAATCTGTGGGCTGGAGGTGTCTCCATTAATAATTTTTCAGCAAGACTTTGGGGGAATCGCTGAAACCGGATCAAGAGTTATTGGCGGAGTGAATATCGCTGTCTGGTAAAAAATCAATAAGGGATTCGCGTAGAAGCCGTACGCATATCTTCCAATAGCTAAAGCTCCTCATCGCAGAATCATGCGATTGAGGAGTTTTATTTTGGTTATTTATTTTGGTTATTTTTAATTATGTGCTATATTTTAGTAAAAGATAAATTCTTTGCTTATGTGTAGTCCTGCACCAAGTTTAGTTTATTATACATTCATACCCTGCTTAGTGCTGGTTATGGTGTTAGGGTTTTTGGTTTTTCTCAGTAACAAAAAAAATCTAACAAATCGCTTGTTCTTTCTATTATCCATAAGTATAGGTTTGTGGATTCTATTCACTATGATGGATTGGGTTAGTATTGATCCGAATATATCAGAAATTTATTCCAAGCTTTCCATAGTTGGTGTTCTTGTCCCCGCAATCTTCACTTATTTCAGCTATGCTTTTCCTGATGAAAATAATGTGTCATTGAAAAAAGTTTTGCTCATCTTTATTCCAATTTTACCTTTTATTTTTTTAGCACCAACCAAATTCAATATTGAATATATTGATTCTTCTACTCCTGATTGCGATGCAGTTTTGGGTTCGCTCTATTATCTAATTCCGGTAGTTTTTGTTACGTATGTGCTTTGGTCCTTTATCGTGTTATTTAAAAAGTTTAAAAAAGGAACGGATCAAATAAAAAAACAAATAAAATTGGTTCTTATAGGCTTTTCATCTTTAATTGCATGGGCGCTAGTAACTAATGTCACGGCCCCTCTTATTGGTTTAGATAAACTTTCTTTTTTTGGCCCTATCGGTGCTATAGTGTTTGTGTTTTTTGTGGCATATTCTATTACTAAATATAAATTTTTAAATATAAAAGTTCTTTTGGTGCAGGCGTTGGTTGTGTGGCTGGTCATCCTTATTGGTTCTCAATTCTTTTTTATAAGATCTTTTGTCAATCAACTCTTAACCGGATTTACCTTGATTTTGTTGGTAATTTTTGGCTGGGTGCTTATAAACTCGGTCAAAAAAGAAGTCCAGCAGAAAGAAGAATTGGAAGTTGCCAATAAAAAGATTGATAGAAAAAATGTAAAATTAAGCATCGCTAATAAGGAAATTAGTAAAAGAAAAGAAGCCTTGGAAGTAGCTAACAAGGAAATCAGTAAAAGAGGAGGGGAGTTGCAAAGAATGGCAGATTCTTTGGCGATTGCTAATGATAAATTAAGGCAACTAGATAATGCCAAAACAGAATTTATCGGTCTAGTTAATCATCAACTATTGCATGCACCAACGCCAATCAAGGATTACCTGGCAATGCTTTTGGAGGGTTCCTATGGGGAGATACCGGAAAATCAAATTAAGGTTTTGAAAAATATCAATGCTGCTAATGATAGGCAAATTCACCTGACGGAAGACTTGATGGCCGTTACACGCATGGAGTCGGGGAAAATAGAGCTGACTTTCACGAAAGAAAAACTGGAAGATATCTGTCAGGGCGTCTATGTTAATGTGGAACCGACCGCCAAAGAAAAGAATCTGGTGCTTGAATACGAAAAACCAAAAACAGCACTGCCGGAATTGGTTTTGGATAAAAGCAAGATTTTTGAGGCCATTTTCAATTTTGTGGATAATGCGGTAAAATATACACCAGCAGGGAAAATTGTCCTGAAGGTCGAGCTAGACTCGTCTTCTCGCTATAAACCGCAAAGCCTAGAGGATCAGGACAAAAAAGCGATTGCTGGTCAAGTTGTCCGTGTGACGGTAGCTGACACGGGCAGTGGAATTTCCAAGGAAAACATTTCTCAACTTTTTGCTAAATTTTCTCGTAAAGATGTCGCCAAGCTCAATGCTAATGGCACTGGTCTTGGATTGTATTTGGTTAAATTGACCATTGAAGCCCACGGCGGACGCACTTGGGCAGAGTCGGAAGGCGAAGGCAAGGGCGCGCAATTCATCATTGAGTTGCCGGTGAAAACTCCTGAAGAAATCTTAGCGCAAGTTCAAAATACAATTAAAAAATGATAAAGTTTATGCCAAAAATATTAATCGCGGAGGATGACAAAATGATGGATGATATGTATCGGAAAAAGTTTTCCGATTCTGGTTTTGAGGTTTTCATCGCTTTGAATGAAAAAGAGACTTTTGATATTATTGAAAAAGAAAAAATTGATGTGGTTTTAGTTAGCTTGCTTATGAACGGATTTGAAATTGTGAAAAAAATACGCAAAGATGGAAGTAATCCGAATATGAAAATTATCATCACGGGATATCATGACATACAAGAAGATGAGGATATGTCCATTGAAGTTGGCGCGGATGCTTTTGTGAATAAATCCCATACTACTCCAAGTGAGTTATTGGCGAAAACTAAAAAGTTAATGGAAAAACAATGAGTCAAGAAGAAGCAATCAAGCTAGACAAGGCCAAATCTGAATTTATCTCCATCGCCTCTCATCAATTGAGAACGCCATTGACCGCCGTTAAGGGTTATGTTTCCATGCTCCTGGAAGGATCATACGGAAAAGTTGACCCAAAGCAATATGAAATACTGAAGGGCGTATATGCCAGCAATGAACGAATGGCGAATTTGGTTGAGGAGCTGTTGGATATTCCCCGTATTGAACTCAATAAAATGGATTTTACATTCGCATCGGAGAAGCTGGAAGCGATTTGCCAAGAAGTGGTGGATACTTTTACCTCTAAAGCCAAGGACAAAGGGTTATATTTGGAATACAAAAAACCAAAAACCACATTACCGGAACTCATTGTTGACGGCGTCAAGGTACGCAAAGTCATCTCGGACATCGTGGATAATGCTTTGCGCTATACGACCAAAGGTGGCGTGACAGTCAAACTCGAACAAATGGAGAAAAATATCCGCATAACCATTTCCGATACCGGCATCGGCGTAGCGCCAGAAGAAACCCCAAAGCTGTTCCAAAAAATTTCTCGTGGAAAAGGCACTAGTCTTTTTAATCCTGACGGGCTTGGACTGAATCTCTACGTGGATCGCTTGATTATCGGAAAAAATGGCGGTAGAATCTTAGTAGAGAGCGAAGGCAAGGACAGAGGCGCGCAATTCATTGTTGAATTGCCGATTGAAACTCCCAAAGAAATCCTAGAGCAAACAGCGGATAAAAAATAATCTATAAACAATATGCCGGAAGAAATAAAACGAGAAGTATATGCATTTTTTATCATAACCGATCCAGGCACTATTTTGACTGAGTCAAATAAATTTCTGGCGGAAAGAGTCGTCGTAACGGCGACTGACAGCGAATGGGACGCAACGCAATATCTTTTGTATGATTATCATTTTGACATTGTTCTCATAGACACAAAAGTGGGCAAGCATAATGGCCTGGATATTTTGCAACATATGCGAGACGACCAAAGAATGAAGCGTTTTCCTGTCGTAATTTTTATTGACGAAAATGACAATGGAATACGCGAAAAAGTCAAAGGACTAGGCGTGGTTGATTTCATTGTTCGAAAAGGTTTGACCACAAAACAAATGGCGGAAAAGATCAAGGAAATTTTCAGCAAAATTGAGTCTAATAATTTAGTAAAATAACATTATGCCAAAACTGCTTATCGCCGAGGATGATCAAATGCTCTTGGAGATTTATCAAAAGAAATTTACCGATTCCGGCTTCGAAGTCTTCTTGGCGGAAAATGGTAAAATCGCCTTGAGCGTCGCTAAAAAAGAAAAAGTGGATATTGTGCTAACTGATTCGATTATGCCGGAAATAGATGGTTTTGATTTAATAAAAGGTTTACGCAGTGGTGACTATGACGCTAACATCAAAATCATTATGCTCAGCAATATCGGCGAGGGAGACAATCGCAAAAAAGCAATTGACTTGGGCGCCAATGGTTTTATCCCAAAATCAAAATTTACCCCAACTGAGTTGGTAGGGGAGGTTAAGAAGATTATTGAAACTGGTTGATTTGGATATTTTATTTTAGCGCGCATTTAACGAGTAACTGCGGAAGTCACGCTATGTGCTAAGCGTCATTGATTTTTTTAAAAGAACGGTGTATTGTTTTAATAGTATTATTTAATACTTCTTTTTTTATTATGCTAGAAAATGATATAAAAAACTCAATAAATGAGCTTAAAAATGACTTGACAACCGCAAAAAACCTTGTGGAGATGGATGTTATTTGGCGAAAATATTTAGGCGATAGGGGCACTATTAAATCTTTTTTGAAGGAAATAAAAAATTTATTACCTGAAGAAAAAAAGACAATGGCACCTTTAATACAGCAACGCCACAAGGAAGCTTCGGATTTATTTAGGAAAAAAGAAGACTTAATGAAAAAAGGCGAATTGGTTGAAAGCCTGAAGATGCAATCGGAAAACTTTGATTACTCTATTTCAAAAATTGGACATCTCCATCCCATATCTAAGACTATCAGAGAAATGAACGATTTGTTCGTAAGCATGGGTTTTAGCATAATGGATGGACCAGAGATTGAAAAAGATGAATTTTGCTTTCAAAGATTAAATGTTCCTCTTGACCATCCTGCTAGAGATATGCAGGATACTATTTATATCAAAGAGCCGGATTATTTATTAAGAACGCAAACATCATCGATTGAATCTCGCACATTGGCTAATTATAAGCCTCCATTTAAGATTGTTTCTCCAGGAAGAGTTTACAGAAACGAGAGCGTTAATAAAAGTAACCACTTTATATTTCATCATTATCAAGGCGTAGTGGTCGTTGAGAAGACGAGTCTTAAGGATTTATTCGGAATATTCAACCACTTATTCAAGAAGATGTATGGGCCTGGCGTAGTCATCAGATTTCGCAATAAATATTATCCAGAAGTCGAACCAGGAGTTGGTCCAGATATGCAATGTTTTAATTGCCATGGCGAAGGTTGTTCCTTGTGTAAGGGTGTGGGCTGGATCGAAATGGGTGGCGCAGGAATGATTCATCCAAGCGTAATGAAAAGAGCAGGAATTGATACTGATAAATGGATGGGTTTTGCTTTTGGGTTGGGTCTTGATCGATGGGTGATGGCTAAATATAATATCACGGACATAAGAACTTTGCTAGGTGGTAATTTAGGTTATAAATATTACGAAAATGAAAGTATTATACAGTCAAATTAAAGAATTGGTGCCAGATTTAAATGTTAGTCCAAAAGAAGTTGGAGAGGCTTTAACTCTGACTGGTTTTATGATGGATAGTTTTACAGAAGTTTCTTATAAAGGTGCCAAGGATTATTTAATAGGATTAGAAATAAGACAAAATCGTGCCGATTGTCTTTCTGTTATGGGATTAGCTAGAGAAGTCGCTGCATATTATAGGCTTCAGGTTTTAATACCTGGTGTCAAACAAATTTTCAAGGGCGAGGATAAATTAAATATTAGCGTTGAAGCAGTTGATCATGTTAAACGAGTTTTAGCAATAAAAATAGATGATGTCACAAATGTAGATTCTCCGGATTGGCTTAGAGAATATATGAATTTTTATGGATTAAATAGTATAAATCTTTTAGTAGACTTATCGAATTATGTGATGCTGCTTACTGGGTATCCGTCGCATCTGATTGATTACAAAAAAACTAAAGGACAATTATCTTGGTCATTAAATAATAGTTTTGATGAAATGACGACTTTAATGGGAACTTCCATAAAATTGCAAAAGAATACGGAGCTAATAATTAGAGATCGAAAAAATATTATAGCCTTAGCGGGTATAGTAGGAGGGACCGAAGCTGCAATTAGTTTAGAGACAAAGTCTGTTCTTGCTGAAATTGCGGTTTATGACCGTTCAGTTGTCAGGAAGAATTCAAGAAATTTAAATATAGTTACGGAAGCTAGTCACAGATTGGAAAAAGATCTTGATCCGAGCGAATCCGAGTATGCAATGAATTTACTTGTTTCTCTGATTTTGGAATATGGAGGCGGAAAAATAGCCAGTGATTTATTTGAATATTATCCCCAAAAATACGTATCTCCTGTAATAGAATTTAAAACAGGCTTACCAAGCAAGTTCGCTGGTATCGAAATTAAGGAAGAAGACGTGTTAAATATATTCGAGTGCCTTGGTCTTGTTGTTGAAGTGAAAGGGGATTTGTTGCTTGTTACGCCTCCTGCATATAGGCTGGATCTTTCCCTCCCTGAAGATTTAGTTGAAGAAGTATTAAGGATCTATGGTTACAATCGTATTCCTGTAGATGAAATCCCTAAGTTAGAAGTTGTTAAAAATATCACTCCTAAGAACATTATATTAGCAGATAAAATAAGAGATGTTCTAAGTACTCTGGGATTTGACGAAATCTTATCGTGGCCGTTAACGAAAGTCGACGATAATAACCTTGTTAATCATACTGATTGGGATACTGTTTCTACTCAAAATTCCGTTAATGATATTTATCCGAATCTCAGACAATCAATGATAACAGGATTATTGGATCAATTGAATGAGTATTTTAAGAAAAATGTCGATTTTATGAATATTTTTGAGATTGGTAAAATTTTTGGTAAAAAAGATGAAAATTATATAGAGCGTGAATCTCTCGGAGTAATGTCAACTTCGAATAATGAAGCGTTAAGCGAATTTAAAGATAGGGTTGAGTCTCTATTGCGATTGCTTGGACTTGACGATATAAAGTATTTCGAGTCAAAAATAAAACCTGAAATAGCCAATCCTAATTCATGCTGGGATATTTATTCGGGAGAGCAGCGTATAGGGATACTGTATAAGCTAATTCCTCAGGATATTAAAATGAATGTCTATGCGTCTGAAATAGATATAGATAAGTCCGTGGAACTACTTTCTGAAAAGAAAAATAATCCTGTAGTGGAAATTACTCAAAAGTTGATATTTTTAGATGTGAATATCGAACTAAAAAATGAAGAATCAATTTTCGAATATCTGGAAAAGCTTAATAAAAAGATGAACAAGGATAGCATATGGGGAATAGATATAGCAGATACATATAAATTAGAAAAATCAGTCAGATACACATTAAGAGTTACGTATAAAGAATTATCCGATCAAGAAGCTAAAAAGATTCATCTAGAAACTTTTAATCTTCAATAAATTATATGGTTACATTACCTAAAGAAATAAGAGACTTGTTTTATAATCCAGAGACAGATTCAATTTCTTCTTTGCTTAAGGATATCGAAGATACGCATGTCGAGATTCTAAAAAGCACTGATTTATCAAAATGCACCCTTTTATCTAAATCGGAAACTGATGAATCTGCCATTGAGAGTTTTGAAATACCAAGTGAGGGTTTATCAAAGGAGCGCTTTGCATCATTGATATCTGAATTGTTTCAAGGCGCTTGTCGATGGCATTCTCCTAACTCAATGTATAATGTTGTTGCATCTCCTATTATTCCTACCGTTACTGCTAAAACGTTTACGTCTTTGTATAATCCTAATCTTTGCATGGATACTGCTTCCGGAAAAAGTCTTGTGATAGAGCAGAAAGTTGTGAAATCCATTGCAGAATATATTGGCTGGGATTGGCGGGATGCAGGAGGAACTTTCACTTGGGGTGGAAAAGCAACAATAATGTATGGGGTTAAATTAGGATTGAAGAATTGTTCCCCAGATTCTTCTGAGCAAGGCGTAAAAGAAGATGTGATTGTTCTCTCTACAGCATCGGGACATCCTGCTCACAAACAAGATGTTGATTGGCTGGGCATTGGGACATCTAATTTTTTTAAAGTAAAAACTGGTGATGATAGTAGGGTTGACCTTTTGGAAATGGAAAGAATTATTAAGGAACAAACCAAAAAAGGTAAGAAAATTGCTGCTATTATCATTTCAGGCGGATCAACTAATAATATGGTTGTTGATCCTATTGAAAAAGTAGTTGAACTAAGAGATAGGCTTGTTGAAGAACTTGGATTGGGTTATGTGCCCCATGTGCATGTTGATGCCGTAGTTTCATTTCCCTGGATCTTCTTTAAGGATTATGATTTTAAGTCGAATCCTTTGAATATTGAGCCGGTGGCGCTGGGAAGAATATCGGAAGTAATAAAATATTTAAAAGATATTCATAAGGCCGATTCCTTTGGAATAGATTTTCATAAAATGGGCTTTTGTCCATATATGTCGTGCGCTTTTATGGTAAAAAGTAAAATTTCCCTATATAAAAGTCCTGAATTTTGGAAGTGGCCTTTTAAATATTCAATTGAGAATTCTAGGCCAGGCGATGGGCCAAACTCGGCGTATGTTGCGTTAAATGTTCTAGGCGTAACGGGATTTCAAAGTTTAGTCGCATATCTTACTGAAGTAGCGGTAGATCTTCAGAATAAACTCAATAAAACAGGGGATTTTGAAGTTGTAAATTCAAAAGGTCTCGGTGTTTGTGTTATGTTCATACCACGCACACCCAAGGAGGTCTCTTTTTCTAACTGGGAAGATGAAGCTGTAGTTCGTAATAATTACACATCATTTTTTTTAAAAAAGATTTCTGAACTAGGAAATCCATATTATATAGATGAGATGCCAAGTAATTCTACGGGTGCCAATCCGCATCCCTTTTATTCCTTAAAAGCTTATATAATGTCACCTTATTCAAGTACAGAATCAAATCTTAAATTTGTGAAATTCCTAGTTGATCTCAAAAAGGATATTGATTCACAGTTTGATTTTAAGAATACAAAGGCAGATTCAGAATCAGAACATCCTCATCCTTTAAAATAATCATTGCATATCTCTTAACCTTTAATCAATATTAAATATATTATTATGAATAAATCCGCGTTGGGCGTTAATAGTATTTCTAATCATGGAAAGGAACAAGCGAGTTTCCATAAGATTCCAATGCCATTAAGAGCTAGAATAGAGGTGAGTCGCTTGTGTAATCTAAAGTGTCGCTCTTGCCCTATGGGAATGAATAAGATCAAGAATAAGGGGATAATGTCTTTGGATGATTTTAAAAAAATAATAAAGTTAATAAAAAAAAGCGTAATTGAAATAGCGTTATTTAATTATGGTGAGCCATTGATAAATCCAGATATTGCTAAAATGGTAAAACTCGCGAAAGTTAGTGGAATAAAAATGGTAAGTATTTATTCGAATGGACTATTATTAAATAAAAAATTATCAAGAAAATTAATTAACTCAGGTTTAGATAATATCACTATTTCTATTGATGGGGCGTCAAATGATACATATAAAAAATATCGAGTAGGGGGCGATCTAAATTTAATATTAAAAAATATTAAGGATTTTATTGCAGTCAAAAAAGACATGGGCGCCAAAAAGCCTGCTCTTGAGGTTCAATTTGTAGTCATGAAACACAATGAGCATGAAATAGAAAAATTTTCAGAAATTTGCAAAAATATAGGAGTTGATGAGGTTGTATTTAAAACGTTCAATGCCTATATGGGTGGGTATGAAGATAGAAAAATAAATTTAAAATTTATACCGAAAAATATCAATTATTCAAGATACAAAACAGCTTCAGCAAAGGAAGTCTCCAGCCAATATGCGTTAAGTCGTTGCGCATGGCCATGGGAAAATTTGGTTGTAAGTGCAAATGGCGATATTTGCTTGTGTTGTCATGATTATAATTCAGATTATAAGCTTGGTAATATTTTAAAGGATGATAATTGGTGGGATACTGAAGGAAGAAGAAAAATACAAGACAACATTATTAAGGGAAAGAACAATATTAATATGTGTAAGCATTGTTCTATACCTGGAAATATAGGGTAAATTCTTGCGGTATTATTGTGCTGTTTTATCTTGGCTCCAAATATTTTTTTGTATCTTTATAATTTCTCTAGCCGAAAATATCCTTTTTTGGCTCAATAGTTGTTCGTGCAATTTTCCAATACATCCAGAAACACCTCTCGGAATATTCAAAAGAGCTGACCGTATTTCATTTGCAACGTTAGGTCTTAAGGCGTGTTTTATTGCTTCTTGCAAGGTGTATTTATCTAGGGTATTGCTAAAATCAACTAATAATCCATTTATTGTTTTTGTCTTCACGCCCTGTGATTGTAGCGTTTCTACGAGTAATGATATGTTGCAAGCACGTTCTTCCGATACTTCAGTGAGAAATTGAGTAGTACCTAAGTCGGCATCCGTTGGAACCGTGCCGGGGGAAGTAATTATGGGGATTGTTTCTGAAAATACTAAATCAATTAGCTCACCCCAACTTCCTCTAATAAAAGCAATGTCTCCTCCTGGGATAATTTCACCCCAATCCTTTCGGAAGCCTATTGCATAAGCATTCTCCGGTACATCAATTCCGGAGATTCTTTCGTCATTAATTTCTAAGGGCATGATAACATGAATATTGGGATGTGATTTTGCGAATTCAAGAACTTCTCGTGCTCTTTTTTTAAATGATCCGTCATTACTTTCTCCAGAAAGTATGATTACTTTATCCGTTGGCGATAATTTTTTACCTACGATAGAAGCAATATTTTTTCTAGCTTTTTCTTTTGTTATTTTTATATCGGGAATTGCCAAGGGAATCTGAATAACTTGAGTTGTATCATTGAGTTGCAATGTAATTTTCGAATCGATATTGAAAGTACGATATAATAATGTATCAAGCATTCGCATTTTTTCATTGCTAACTTTCCAATAATAGTCGATGCATTTTATATCTCCTCCCAATTTGACGACTCTCTTTGGCACAAGGTCAAGTGATTCTTGTACTTGCTGAAGCATTTTGGCAAGCCTGGGGAGATCATTATGCAGATTAATACGTTCCTTTAGTTTTCCTGTTAGAAATGTATGTGAAACTCCAACGGTTATTATATTCGGATTGATCTCTTTCATTATTTGTGTTTCTGCTCGAAAATTAGTTGAAACAACGGCATATTTTCCCTTTGCGACATCAACGCACAATCTAGTATTTGCAGCTACAAATGCGGCAACGGTTGAAAATGACTCTTGTTTACTAAAATCTTCTTTATATCCATAGCCAGTCCTAAAATCTTTTCCACCCGCATACGACCAATCGATAATTAACTCATCTACCGGAACGCTTTCGTTTCGCAAAGCATCCTTAGTAACTTCAGTTCGTTTTGTTGCTGGCAAAGCAAACCTCCATTTAGTCTGCAACGTTCCATTCTCGTTTGCCCATCGCAGAATTTTTGCCGCGTCCTGAACATGTCCCAATATTTGAGTACCTAAAAGAATCTTCGATTGTCCCTCTGGCTTTTGTGGTATTATGGATTGAATCTTTCCATATTTTACTTCCGCCATTTCAATAATAAATGGTAATGGTAATTTTTTATCCTGGAGGATAACTCGAGCAATTGGCTCAGCTTCCTCTAGAATTTTTGGAAGAATATAGCTTTCAAAGATATTTGATCCTTTAAACGTAATAATAAATCTCATCTGGTGATCGGATATTTTATAATCTGGCAAATCTTTTAAAATGCCCCATCTATTAGCTAAATTCATAGGATGAGTTTCGAGATCTTCAATGGTAATAATTCCTGTTTCTGTTTTTACTATGAAAGGTGCTTCTAGCCGTAATCTTGGTAATTCTAAAAAAACCCCGTTAATGAATAAACTTATTAATCTTTTCTTTTCATCAATAGTAAAAATCATATCTTTCAATATTGATACGTGTCGCTTAATATTTAAATCCGCTTTTATTTTCTGTGATATGCCCATAAGCCTAAGACAATGAGTTATTATAGGTCAAAACATAACATGCTGTATTTTATATAATTAAGTCCAGCTGACCTATATGTATATCATAATATTAGCACTTTAGTCAATTTTTCACTATTTTTATTGGGCTATTGGTTTTATTTTGTTATTTAAATCAAACGGGGATTAGGCTAGGATTAGGCTAGGCCTTGAATAAAAATTTATTTAGTTATACTATAGAAATATGAGGGTATCCTTTTATTTTTATAAATAGAGCTTTTGATAATTAAAAAATAATTTTCTCATTATGATTAATTGCAGAAAACACGTAAATAATATTGTACGTAAAAATCAAGATTTTCTTACTAGACTGGATAGGGTTCGATTAGGAATGAATGAATATATTCCTTCCATGCCAAAACCCTTATTCAAGAAAATAATAAAAGGATTTTCGGCGGAGATGGCTAGTGCTTATCCTGAAGTTAATAGAGCGTATGACGCATTGTCTCAATATTTAAAACAGCCTAATGAAAAATTGATATTGTCAAATGGAGCTGACGGTGCAATGAAAATGATACTAGAGACATTTTGTGATCCCGGCGATGTCATTGCAACTGTTGCTCCGACGTTTGAAATGTATAAAATACATTCACAGGAACTAGATTGTAAGTTGATTGAAGTTTATTGTGGCAATGAAGGAAAATGCTCTGATGATGTCTTGTCTCAATTAATTTCACCTGAAGTGAAAGTAGCTCTTATTGCTAATCCAAATGGTGCTACGGGTTACATCTTTACTATTGATAGGCTACGAGAGTTTATCAAAAAAACCGAAAGATTAAATATCTTGGTGGTAATCGATGAGGTATATGCTGATTTTGGGTGTATTGATGCTTCTTCATTGGTCGATGAATTTTCAAATGTTATTATTATACGTAGCTTTTCCAAAAATGTTGGGATGGCTGGTCTGAGAATCGGATATATATTAACCGCAGAAAGATTAGCTAGAATGATAGGAAAATTTAAACCATTCAGAGAAATAACTTCGCTGGCGGCAAGAGCAGTTGAAGTGGTTTGTTCTGATGGTAAATTTTTGAGAACTTCTGTTAAAAAAATAATAAATGCGAGAAAAAAGTTCGCTAATAATTTAAGAAAGTTAGAATTAGATGTAATTGAGGGTGGTGGCAATTTTATTTTAGTCGATTTTGGTAAGTATAGAGAAGCAGTAGTAAAAATTTTTGTGAACAATAATATAGAGTTTAAAGAAACGCCAAATCCATTAGCAAGATACATCAGATTAACTGTTGGATTAGGTGGTGTAATGGATCAGGTTGTGGATATGATAAGGGTGGGATTGGATAGCGAAAATATCGGAGTATAATAATATGAGCATATAAAACCAGACAAAAGATGTCAAGAAAGTATGATTATATTTATCAATGGTTCAATCAATTCAGGCAAAAGCACTATTGCAAAAATTTTAGCACAGGAGATTAAGGAATCTGCTGTGGTTGAAATTGATAGTCTTTCGGCGTTTATTGAATGGATGCCAATTGAGGAAAAAATAGAGCTAAATTTGGAAAATGCTGTTTCGGTAATTAAAAATTTTACCAAGAGAAAATTTGACGTGATTGTCCCATATCCGCTTTCACAAAAGAATTATGAATATCTCACAGAAAAACTAAAAGATGATGCTGAGATTCTGGTTTTCACCTTAAATCCTAAAATTGAAGAAGCATCGAAAAACAGAGGAGAGCGAGAACTAAACGAATGGGAAAAAGAAAGAATTAAGCATCACTATTCCATTGGGATTAATAATCCCGCCTTTGGAGAAGTTATCGACAATACGAATCAAACCCCAAGAGAAACAGCCAATGTTATTTTAAGCAAACTGAATAAGCAGAAATAAGCCTAGTAATATTTTGAAAATGAAAAAGAAATGGTTTTGATATAATTTTATGCTTCCACGAAAACTAAAACCAGGCGACACGGTCGCAATTGTTTCTCCTTCTTGGGGTGGCCCAAGCGTCTTTCCGCATGTCTATGAAAATGGACTGAAAATTCTTACGAACTGGGGGCTGAAAATTAAAGAATATCCAACTGCTCGAGCGGATGCTGATTATCTACGCAAAAATCCAGAAGTTCGCGCGAAAGATATCAATGATGCTTTTTCTGATCCAGAAGTAAAAGCTATTTTTACTTCAATCGGAGGAGATGACTCAGTACGGATCTTGCCCTATCTCAATAAGGAAATTATCAAAAACAATCCAAAGATACTTTTGGGTTTTTCTGACACAACAACAATTCACGCATTTTGCAATCAATTGGAGCTGGTTACTTTCTATGGCCCATCAATTATGGCGGGTTTTTCGCAGATGAAAAATTTATCGGAAAGTTTTGAGCGTCATGTTAAAGAAATGCTATTTGAACCAAGAGCTACTTATGCATATAGTCCTTATGGAGAATATGCTGATGGTTATTTGGATTGGAGTGATGAAAATAATCTTGGAAAAACAAAGGAATTCAAAAAAGATGATGGTTGGAAATTTTTGCAAGGAAAGGGGATTGTGAGAGGCGAATTATTTGGTGGTTGCATCGAAGTTTTGGAAATGATGAAGGGCACCCAATTTTGGCCAAAATCGGAATTTTGGGACGGCAAGATCTTAATCCTGGAAACATCAGAAGAAAAACCAACAATACATGAAATAGATCACGAGCTTAGAAATTACGGAATGCAAGGAATATTTGATCGAATCAATGGAATTGTTTTTGGTCGAGCGCGAGATTATTCTGCGGAAGAAAAACTAGAGCTGGAGAAAAGAATCATCACTATTGTCAAGGATGAATTCGGCCGAGCAGATTTGCCAATCATAACCAATATGGACTTTGGTCACACTGATCCACAATTCGTTTTGCCACTGGGCGCCAACGCGGAGATTGATTGTGAGAATAAAAGATTTGGGATAATAGAGCCATGGCTTATTTAAGTATTTGTTTGTGCCTAATCTTATGCCAACCAAAGTCGAAAAATGGGAAGAGCTGTCTAGAGAAATAGCCTTCCAGAAATACAGCCGAAAAATTGAAAAAGTGATGTATAAAATGCCTGATGGCAAGGAAAGTGATTTTTATTTAAAGAAAGAAGGTCCAGCTACCGGAATTTTAGCCATAACGAAAGACCAGCAAATAATTCTTGTCAGGCAATTTCGTCCCGGTCCAAATGAAATTTTAAACGAGCTTCCTGGTGGATATGTCGACGCAAATGAGACTCCAGAGCAAGCCGGGGAAAGAGAGCTCCTCGAAGAGACTGGCTATAAGGGTAGGGCTAGGCTGGTGGCTACAGCTTTTGATTGCGCTTATTCCACAATGAACAGATATTGCGTTGTTGTAACCGATTGCGAAAAAGTGGCAGAGCAAAATTTGGGTAAAAATGAATTTGCGGAGGTGGTGTTGGTGTCCCTGCAAAAATTTCGAGAATTACTTAAGAGTGGAAAGAATACTGATATCGAGGTGGGATATATTGGGCTTGACTATCTCGGATTGCTCTAGCCACTCCTTAAAGTTGCCTTTTTCTCCTCTGTATGTTATGAAGATAGTATATGAACTCACCTACCCGACGGGCTCAATCCGAACACTTTTACATTTCGCCACTTGGCGATTTTTTTGGTTTCTAAATTCTTTCAGCAGTTCGTTTGGGGTAGCATGCGCTAAACATTTCATAAATCTTCTGTTTAATTTCTCTTCGACGGAGAGAATGAATTTTTTGGAATATTTGGAAATATTACTTTCCTTCGGAATATCTTTGCGGATGTATTTATTGGTGTTTTCCACCGTGCCTTTTTCCCAAGAATGATATGGATGACAAAAATATATTTTTATCGAAAGTAATTTTTCCAACTCCTTATGTTTTCGAAAAAGGATATCATTGTCCGTGGTAATGGTTTTCATTTCCGGAAATCTTTGTTGAATTTTTACAAAAGACAAATGCACATTTTCGATTGAAACATCTGTAATTTTTTCAACAAAAGCCGCTCTGGTTTTTCGGTCTACAATTACCAGCAAAATACCTTTGCCATCTTTTCCCGAAACAATGAAGTCCGCTTCCGCGTCACCAATCTCAGACCGCTCATTTATGCTCTCAGGCCGTTCGTTAATGAAGTTCCTGTCTGCAATGGGTTGCTTCTTCTTTCCGCGCTTGTTTCCTTTTCTTCTGCCGTTCGTGCGGGCAAACTCAATCTGTCTGCCATAGGGACTTTCAATGAAACGATAGATACTATCCTTGGAAACTGTTGGCAATTCTTTCTCAACTTTCTTGATTCGTCCCGAGATGTTTTCCGGAGACTGACCGTCCAATAAATTTTCTTCTACGAAATCTCTCAGTCTATTTTCTGAAACAATTTTCATTCCTTGATACTTGCTATACTTTCTCCTGGCGTACGCTTTATGTTGGGCTTTTTTTGCGTCATAGATTCCCTTAACTTGATTCCGTTTCAACTCATCGGAAAGAGTGGAAATACTGCGTTGCATGACCTTGGCAATCTCTCGCAACGTATAGCTTTTCTTTCTTAAAATGGATAACTCACTCCGTTCACTCTTTGATAAATGCGAGAACTTCTTTTCATTTTTTTCATCGTTATTTTTTTAAAATTTTACTCTTTTTATTTTACTACTGTTCGGATTCAAATGCGAATCTAGTTCAAGGAGTTTATTGGGATAGTTCTTTAAGCTCTGGGTTGTTTTTCAGCTTTTTGGAAAAGGAGATTGTTATGGGATTGACTGGTTCGCCTTGCAATAGTTGCCCATCTTTCAGAATGGGGAAAAGATGCAAAAACTTTCGGGCTTGCGTAAACAAGTCCAGTGGCAAAATCTACAAAGTTCAACAAGGCTTATGGAAACGAGAAGGAGCATCGATTTTGTCCACAGCCCAAGGCGGTCTCGTAAGAGGCAGAAATCATCCAAGAACTGCCATTTACTCCAGAGGCTAACGGGTCTCAAAACGGCTGGACAATTTTTCGTCCAGCCAGTACTTTTTAAGGGAGGAAACTTATGGCCAAAAATCATCGTCAAGGAGGTAAAATGGGTGGCAGACACACAACCGTGATCGATGCTGCCCAGAAAATAGTTGACCTAGCTCAAAAGATGCCAGAAGTGAAAAAGGTGGTGGCTGGATATATAACCTCAGGCATCAGAGGGGGAAAACAACACGTCAAAATTGAAGGGATGGTTGGTGGACTTCTACTGAAAGTCAGAGGAAGCACCTGTATCCAAGAAGTTCGTGTTTATTCCAAAAATATCAAAGAAACTCAAGGGAAAATTGAACGTGAACTTTCATAAACAAGGCAGAGGATAATTCAGGAACTCCTGATTCCTCTGCCACTAAAAATTTCTTAAAGCACCATTTGGGGTGTTTTTTTGTTTGCCCAGATTATCTGCTTTTCATGTACAAAAAACAAAAACGGGGTTAATCCCGTTTTTGTTTTTGTGAGATAGGCAGGAAAATTCCTAGTAAGTGATACGCATCTCGTCAAACCCCACTTTTGTTGAAACTCCTTCGCAGGTTGCATCGGTTAGCCAAGTATGGCGGATGTCATATTTGGTTCCGGTTTGCACCCAAGCATCATAGTAAGAGTATTGATCAATAGTGAAGGCGTATTCACTGGCGCCATCATAGACCAAATCATAAGGCGCCATTCTGGTCGTAGCATTGACGCCAGGAATGAAAACCTTATGCACAGCATTCTGAGCTGAATTTATGTTGTCCCACAAAGCCTCGTTGCTGACAGTGCAACTATTGTTGTATGTCCAGCGCATACTGTTGGGACTACAAGTTCCACTGATGTGTCCGCAATAGCCGGCACTGGTTGTCGTGTGCCAATATTGAGAAGGACCAGTTTCAGAATAATAAGAACCACTGCTGGCATAATTGTATGTTCCGGAGAGCGCGAATGCCGACTTAACGCCACCGGCTAGTACTGCAATCATCGCAAGCATTGAGAAAAGTATTGCTTGCTTTGTTTTCAAAATTCTCATATGTTTATTTTGAATTTAATAATTAAGAATTAAAGTCCAAGAGAATTAGTGTAACTTAGCAAGCTTCCTCCGCGAGAAAATCCGACCTGAATAAATGGATGCATGTCTTCAACTTCCTGTGATGTATTTTCCCAACGAAAGAAATAGTTCACACCTTCTTTGTCACCGAAATTCGGAGTGAGATCATCTAGTTTCACGTCCGGCGCATTTTGGGCAATGAACTTTCGAGCCATTGTTTCCAGTTCTTCTTTCGAATAGCGGGCAGTAGTATCGAGACTCTTGGGTTTTTCTCCAATAGCAAGCGGGCGAGGACCAAATTGAATGATCTTATTATTACGAGCGTCTACTTCAAATTGATCAGAATCGGTCGTGTAAATTTCTACCGGGATATTGGCGTTATATGATGACGTGCTGGTGTTTTTATAATTAACAGCCAAGTCTTGGTTGCCTGCGATTTTTTTGATTTCAGTGACAGCCTTCTGTCTTTCGCTTTCCGGTCTAGCAACCAAAGCATCAATTTGCGCCTGTGTTTCATCGTGCAATTTTTTCATTTTTTCTGCCGACTCTCCTGCGAAAACTTTACCGTGAGAAGTTTCCACAAGCTGGCCGGTTTCTTGTTCGTGCTGTGACGTAACCTGTAATTTGTCCAATAAAGATTGGATTTTTTCTTGCACACCTTTTCCGCTTTCATTGGAAGCGAAAGCGCTTGTCACGCCTATTCCTAAAACCAGAGCAAGAGCACTGACTCCTGCCAGTTTGAGGATTTTCTTTTTCGAGTGTTGTTTGTTCATAAGCAATACTTTAAATAATTATATGCGACTTAAGCGTTTTGCCATTCGAGAAATTCAGACACCAACTCAATTGAATCAAGTCACTTGGAAAGATTTTGAAGTGATCTTGATTTGAGAATCTGCCGGACTGCGATGAGCTCAATCGAGTCGTGGACAGAGGGGCACCCAAATAGCCGGATGGTTCAAAACGCGCAAATCTTAAATTAACAACTTTAGTATAAAATAATGCCGGTAAAGTTTCTGTAAAGTTCCTATGCAATCTTGGTCAATCTTTTGGGGTATTTTTTACGCTCCCGCCTTTGCTCCAAAAGCTTTATGTTGGGCATTATCTTTCCTGAAGTGTTGTGATGTTAGGATAGATGAAGGGTAAAGTCAAGTAATTTGGAGGGCTGTTTCTGGTGGGATAATTTGGCGCTTTTGAGCCATAAATAACCGAATATTGTTTAGTTATCCACTCGCGCATATAAAAGAGCAATGCTTAAATTATCGTGTTTTTGACTGAAATGGCTATTTGTGAGAAGCTTAGAGCATGAGTAGAAAAGTAAAAATTGGCGCAATCCTAGGAGTAGTCTTGCTTATTGGCGCAGGACTGTTCTTGATGCAACGAATATTTTTCGGCGCGCCTCAGTTGCAGGAAAATAAAGAAGTTTTCACGGTAGGTCTAAAACAAAACGAATCGCAGACTTTGGATAAACTGAAAAGTCAGGGTTTAATAAAAAATAAGTTCGCCTTTGATCTCGTGTTATCTTTCAAGCGAAAACATAATACAATACAGCCGGGCGGATACAGTGTGTCCAAAAATCTGACTGCTTGGCAATTGGCGGAAAAACTGACCAGTGGTCCTGATATGAAGTGGGTAGTGATTCCGGAAGGCTTGCGAAAAGAGCAGATCGGGGAAATTCTGGCCAAGACCTTCAACTGGAGCGATGAGGATCTCGATAATTGGAACACGACTTACACCAAAATTAAAATAGATTATATTGAAGGAACATATTTTCCCGATACATATCTTATTCCAGTGGATGAAGGTGGCTTGAAAATTGCCGAACGAATGACCAGAAATTTCGATGAAAAATTTGCTCCCTATATTGGTCAATTTGCTCAGCAAAATATTGTTTGGACAACAGGGCTGAAACTCGCTTCAATCATTCAGCGGGAAGCGGCCGGAAAAGGCGATATGCCTCTGATCGCCGGAATACTATGGAATCGACTCAATCAAGGAATGAACCTGGAGATAGACGCGACTGTTCAGTATGCCAGAGGAAAAACCGATACTGGCTGGTGGGCGCCTATTACAGCGGATGATGTCAGGAATATTAATTCGCCCTATAATACCTATAAAAACAAAGGTCTGCCTCCTTATCCAATTGACAATCCAGGATTGGATGCGATTGAGGCGGTTTTGCACCCGACTGAAACGGATTGTTTGTATTATCTTCATGATAGCAATCGGCAAATCCATTGCGCGAAAACTCTAGAGGAGCATCAGGCCAATATTGAGAAATATCTAAAAAATTAAAATACCCAAAAGTGAGATCATGAAAGTGATTTTAGTTAAAGCATTTACTCAAGATAAAACCCAAGGCAATCCAGCCGGGGTTATTTTTGATGCTGATAAATTACTGGATAATCAGATGCTTGAAATTTCCAAAAAATTAGGATTTTCAGAGTCAGCTTTTGTTATCAAATCGGATAAAGCTAATTTTGGCATAAGATATTTCACGCCAACTCAAGAAGTTGATTTATGCGGTCACGCAACAATAGCGACTGTTTGGGCGTTATTCAAAAAAAGAAAAATCTATTTAGGCCGAGAGAAATCGAAAACAGTAACGATTGAAACAAGAGCCGGGATTATACCTGTTGAGGTTCAAAAAGATGGCTCGATTGTGATGACCCAAGCCCAGCCACAATTTTGGGGAGATGAACATAGCAAAAATAAGGTTGCTGGATTATTGGGTCTATCAATGCAGGAAATTATGGATTATCCGATTCAGACGGTTTCCACGGGAACTCCGAAATTGATAGTTGGAGTTAATTCTTTGGAAACTTTGTTCAAAATAAAGCCGGATCTCGAAGAGATGAAAATTTACTGCAAAGAGCATTTGGTAAAAGGATTTTATCCATTTACCACGGAAACGATAGATAAGGATTCAGATTTTCATGCCAGACAATTTAATCCCTTGGCGGGAATTAATGAAGATCCAATAACCGGAGTGGCAGCCGGAGCTTTGGGAGCGTATGCGGTCGAACATAAGATTTCAGATAAAAAAGATTTTGTAATCGAGCAGGGTTATTGCATGGGAAAAGGCGGAAAGATATATGTAGTGGTTGATGATAAAGTGAAAGTCGGGGGTTATGCGGTAATTTTTGGGGAAAAAGAAATATAGAAATGTCAGCTGTTTTTTGCAAAACATCTCTTTCGAAATTTTACATATTTTACAGGCTAAGACTTGGCATTGCTGTGAAAAGTTTTTTATAACTTCTCATCAATTTCCTTTTTAATCCTTTCCGAAAACTCCTCCACCTTCAAAATCTCCTGCTTTTTTTCTTCACCTCTTTTTCGAATAGCAACAGTTCCGTCAGTCATTTCTTTTTCTCCTACAACCAAAATGTAGGGGATTTTTTGTTTTTCAGCTAGTCGGATGCGTTTGCCGAGGGATTCATTGGAATCATCAATTGAGGTGCGAACACTAGACGCAATGAATTGCGTCTCTACGGATTTGGCGTAGTCATTAAATTTTTCGGAAATCGGAACAATCATTACTTGAACAGGGGAGAGCCAAGTCGGAAATGCTCCGGCGTAGTGTTCGATTAAAACTCCTAAAAATCTTTCTGGCGATCCCGTTATCGCGCGGTGAACCATAACTGGAGTTTTTTTCTCTCCATTAGAATCGATGTATTCAAGCTCAAAACGCTTTGGCATAATAAAATCAAGTTGGATTGTCGATAATTGCCATTCTCTGCCGAGCGAGTCCTTCGCTATCAAGTCCATTTTTGGTCCATAAATTGCTGCTTCACCAATTCCAACTGCGTATTCGATTTTATTTTCAATCAATATCTCTTCTAATAGTTTTTGCGAATTTTCCCATACTGCCGGATCTCCTAAATATTTTTCTGGCTTTTGTGGATCCCAAAGAGAAAGGCGTATTTTATATTCTAGCCCGTATGTTTTCATAGCTTTTTGGATAGCTCCAAGAACGGAAACAAATTCTTCTCTAATTTGATCTTCTCGACAAAAAGAATGCCCGTCATCTTGGCAGAAGCAACGCAAGCGGGTAAGGCCAGATAATTCGCCTGGTTTTTCATCGCGGTAAAGATTTGCAAAATCAGAAATCCTAATAGGCAAGTCTTTGTAGCTTCGCATTCTTGAAGCAAAGATTTGCGTATGTTGAGGACAATTCATGGGCTTTAGAAAGTATTCCTCATCTGTATAATTTGAAACTACGCGCAACATATCTTCCTTGTATTTTTCGTAGTGGCCAGAAACCTTAAATAATTCAGCCTTATTAATATTTGGAGTATGAACTTCTTGATAGCCAATGGCTATTTGTAATTCATTTGAGTATTTAATAATTTCTCGGCGAATAGTCGCACCTTTGTGCGTATAGAGAGGAAGTCCAGGTCCAACTAAGTCAGAAAAGACAAATAGATCCAATTCTTTCCCAATTTTCCGATGATCTCTTTTCTCCGCCTCCTCAAGCATATGCAAATAATCTTTTAGTTCCACTTTGCTGGCAAAGGCCACGCCATAAATTCTTTGCAATTGTTTATTTTTTTCGTCGCCTCGCCAATAGGCACCGGAAATTTTTGTTAATTTAAAACCATCCGCGGGAATTTCTCCAGTTGAATCTAGGTGTGGTCCAGAATACAGATCAACGAATGAGTCGGATTTGTAGATAGAAACGTTGGTGTTTCCCGCTTTTTCTAACTCATCAATCAATTCGACTTTATAATCTTGCGCGAGTTTTTTGAAATCTGCTCTTGCTTCGGAAGTGGAAATCTCTGCTCGTTCAAATTGGTAGTTTGCTTTGATGATGGCGCGCATCTTTTCTTCCAATATTTCCAAATCTTCTGGAATAAGAGTTCTTGGTAAGTCAAAGTCGTAATAGAAGCCATTTTCAATGGCCGGTCCAATGGCGAATTTCGCCTCAGGAAACATTTCCAAAACCGATGCCGCGAGGACGTGGGAAGTTGAGTGGCGCAGAACTTCCAAATTTTCACTTGTTTTTTTAGTTGTCATAAATTTAAATTAAAAAATAATTAATTACAAAACAAAAACCCGTCTCAAAAATCTTTAAACGTAATATGCAAAGCATAAAACGTAAGATTTCTGGGACGGGCCTTTTTTATTCTGACTCGTGGTTCCACCCAAATTTTCGCCTCCGTGGCGAACACTTTAGTTAAGCTATTTTGCCAGCTTTTGGCAGAAACTCAGTGGATGGTTAGGCCACGTCGACATTTCATCGGATTTTCGTGCTTTTAGTATATCGCCACTCGTAAAAATCGTCAAATCAAAATCGAGCTATTGACAGATTCGGGCTATTTGCTAAAATAAAATTACAAAATACGCAGAAGGTTTGCTTGACGGCGTTCCAATAAAATGGAACTAAACGAGACGGGGCTACGACTTCTGTTATCAAAAATCTTTCGACCAAAATTAATGGTCGGGTTTTGATGACATGAAGTGGTAGTCTCGTTTTTTTTGTTTGGTTTGCGGACACCAAAAAAAGTACCGTATCCTCCTTGGGGCTTTGGCCTTGCATTGATACGATAAGTACCAGATTGAAAATAATTTAGGCCGAGCTCTCAAAAGGGTTCGGCTTATTTTTTCTTTATGGCGGAAGTAACTACGAAAATTAAAAGAGAAGGGGTCGTGGGTAATGAGACTTATTCGCCGTCTAGTGAAGAATTAGCGCTCATTGAAAAATGGAAAAAGAGATTCACGAGAGCGGAAAACTATTTGCGGCCATATCGTGCAAAATGGTTGCGTATGTATAAACTGTATCGTGCTTATCAGGAAAAAATGAACTATGCCTACAAGACACGTCTTATGCCACCGATCGCGTTTCAGATTGTGGAAACAGTGGCTTCTCGCATGATAACAGCGAAACGCAAGACGAGAGTGCTTCCGCGTGAAAAAAAAGATGTCAATTCAAAATCAGTGCAAGCGTGGGATGATCTTGTCAATTATGATTTCGACGTTATGAAGCTTCAAAAAAAGCTTCCGCGGTGGGTGAAATCAGCAATAACTTTCGGTAATGGTATCGCTATGGTGAGTTGGCTTACCGATGAGAGCATTGATCACGATGATCCATTCCTGGCGATTTGCGATTTGTGGGATATTTTGCCCGCTCCTGAAACTGAAGATTTAGAAGAAGATTGTCCATGGCTCATTCGACGTATTCTCAAATCAAAGTCAAAAATCGAGCGTGAGGAAAAAGCGCGAGGGGATAATGCTCTTTACGAAAACGTAAATTTTCTCCAGCCAAAACAAATAGATGACTGGAAGCAGGAACGCTATGACATCAATATCAAAAAGATGGGACAAATTCAAAGCGCCGAATCAAGAGTGCAAGGCGATTCAGTCATAAAGATATCCAGCGAAAAATATGAACGAGAAAAGTTGATTGAAGTGTGGGAATGCTATGACTTCGAGGAAGGAAAACTGATTACATTGGGTAATCGTGAAATTCTGATGCGCAACGATGAAAATCCCTATCAAGAAGTAAATCACGGCCGTATTTTTCTTAATCTTTATGATCACGAAGTGAACTGGGAGTTGTGGGCTATTGGACACATTGAACCGGTTGAGACGACTATTGTGGAAATTGCTGATCTTCGGAATCAGCGCATGGACGACGTCATTTTAATGCTTGATCCAGTCATTAAAATTCGTAAGGATTCCGGCATCTCGAAAAACGATATTATTTTCGCGCCGGGAGCGAAATGGGAGCTTCGTAAAATGGATGATGTGGTCGTGGAGCGCTTGCCCGACATTTCTTTGATGGGAGTAAACGAAGAAAGAATGCTTCATGAGGAGATTGAAAAGACGCTGGCTATTTCTGAGTATGTTCAGGGTGTGCCGAAATCATCCAGTGAGCCACTTGGCAAAGTGGCTATGCTTATCGGACAAAGCAATCTGCGCCTGAGCTCATTCGCTCAAAATCTTTCGGAAACACTCACCCGGCTCGCAAACATCTTGATTGAAATGAATCAGGAATTTATTGAAGAGAATAAACTTTATCGCGTAGTTGGAGATGATGTGAGTTTTAAAGAGTTTACGTCGGCGGATAAGAAAATAAAAGTCGATGCCGTAGTGGCAGTTGATCCGATTATACCGCCCGATCAGCAAACAAGATTGAACCAAGTACTACTTCTTTACGATAAATTAGTGGCTCAGGACAAACCTGATCCGAATAATATCGATGAATTCAAACAATGGAAAAAACGCAAGCGGGTGATACAGGAAATGATTCTTGAGGAAATGGATAAAGAAGCTTATCGAGCAATATTGCTTGGCGAAGAACCCGATGAACTGGCGCAAAAAGAGCAGGAAAGAAAAACAGAAGAATTGCCGGTTATAACCGAACCAAAAGCTTTACCTGAAAAATCGTTACCAGCGACACCACAACCACAGCCAAGTTTTATGAAAAAAATATTATCACGCATTCCATTTATAGGCTCAAAAATAAAATAAAATAATAAATTTATGGCAAAAACAAATTCATTGGCAATATCCGTCACGGTTACTGTTTTGAGTAAAACACTTAGCGGAGGTGATTGCATTGTGTCATTGCAGGAAGGCCAAGGCAGGGTGCACACAATCTACCTTTCCCTAGAAGAATCTTCCAAGATTGATTTGGGGCACAAATTAAAATTTACAATTGAAAAGGTCGAAGCTAAATCATAATTAATTAGCATAAATATTTATATGCAAAATAAACCAATAGAAAAAAATTCTGCGGATGAAAATATGAACCAAGATATAAATCAGGAAAATGATAGAAAGATTGGTTTCAAAGATCAAAAAACAAATGTCGTGAATGCTGGAGACGCAGATGAAAAATGGAAAAAAGTGGAAAGTGTCATAAGCGTTGCAAAAGAAATTTATCAGTCTGGAAAATCAAGCTTTCATGACGTGGTTGAGAGTTTAGTGGCAACTTTGCAGGATTTGCTGGCTAGTGAAGACGGCAATAGTCAATTGGGCGGTCTCTACGGAGGCCCGCAAATGGATATTCCCGCAGGACCGGAACCGACAGCTGATGATCAGCCACAATAAAGATTATGGAAAGCAATGAGAAAAAATTCGAAGCAGGATTAGCCGTGCTGGAGATGACCAGAACTTCTGGTTGGAAGTGGCTGGAAGTGAAAATCAGAGAAGAGTTAGTAATCGAATATGCGGAACTGCGGGAATTCGAAATTATCGGAAAAACTTCTGAAGAAATCGCTGCCGATTATCTCCAGCATAGAGCCAACGCGAACGCTTATGAAAAAATTCTCTCTCTAGTCGAAACCGCCATCAGGGAAAAGGACGAAGCGGCCAGCGATATGAACAGAGAATACTAGAGTGGCTCATAAATTGGAAAAATATTGGGATAAGGTCGAGCCCAATTTTAGAAAATAAAAATTAATTATAACAGCATTTATGAATAAAGATCGAAAAAAGGAGCTTGATACGCTTCTCAACGCTGATTCGAAAGAGGAAACGGAAACCGAAGAAAAAGAGGAAGAAAAGGACAATAAATCCAAGGAAGATGACGAGAAAAATAATGAAGATGATGAGTCGAAAAAAGAGGAAAATAAAGACAATAAGAAAGAAATAGAGGATGAGAAAAACGAAGAAGAAGAATTGGATGACGATGAGGAAAAAAATAAAGAGGATAAGGAGGAGGAAAAATCAGAGGAGGAAGCCGAAGCAGAGAAAAATAAGAAAGATGATGAAGAATCCAAAGACAAAGATAAATGGCACGGCAAAAGTCGTGAAGAAGTGATTCGGATGTATGAAGATTTGGAAAACACAGAATTGACCAAGACAAAAACTCCCGACACTAAAGTCGAGAAAAAAGATGAAAACGAAAAGGCGGATTCTGATAATGGTGTTGAGGTGCCTTCGGATGAAGAGCTGTCCAAAATGACGCCGAAGCAGTTTGCCGAATGGATGGTGTCGACCGTGAAAACTATTGTGAGCGACACCTACGACACGCGGAGTCAAATGCGTGATTCTGTAACGCAGGAAATCAGAGAGGCGCAGAAAGACCATCCGCTTCTCAAAACCAGCGCAGAATACCGGGAATTAGTATTGTCTTTGATTGATACCGCTTCGCAAAAAGGAACGGTCATTTCACTCAAAGACGCTTGCGCAAAAGTTGATGGATTCGTCGGAACAGTTAAAGGAGATACGAAAGTGACCGATACCGAAAAGATTCGTCTTAAAAAAGCCAAAGCGCAAGTTGAGAGAGGAGCAGGTGCTCCAACCTCGCACGGCGAAGAAAAGGGTGCGGAAGAACGCCGCCTCGAACAAATCTTCGGAACAAGCGGGTCAAAAAGTCCCTTAGGAGGATTGGGGGTCTAATCCCCGAAGGTCGAACCTCCTATAATTAACCAATTTAAAGATATAAATATATGCCTCCAATAAATGGGGTAAGAGGAACGGATAATTTGGGCGTAACCAGAAAATATGACGTAGCCGATGTTATTTCACTTCTGGACGTCGCCCGTTATCCGCTTCTAGCTATCTTGACTAACGCTGGAAAAGATCCAGTCACTAAACAAGGAGATGCGCTTAAGAAAAAAGAGACAACTGATCCCGAATTCAAATGGTTCGAAGACAAATTTGGTGCGAGAGAAGATATTGTTGCCGCTAACCAGAGCGGGGCAACTTCGCTGGTTGTGACTAACGGATTGTATTTTAGTATCGGGGATGTTCTGCTTTGCGTGAAGTCGACTCAGAGCACAGGCAATCCGACAGGAGAAGTTATGATTGTTACGGACGTGAATACCAACACTTTGACGCTTCAGCGTCAGGTGGGTGATGGATCATTGGGCGGCGGTCTGCTTCAGTTAAACGACGTCGTTTGGATCATCGGAAATGCTAACGAAGAAGGAGCTAATATTCGTGAGATAAAAGCCACGGCTATCGCAGAAGCTATCAATTATTGCCAGATCTTCCGAACGACTATTGGTATTACCGAAACCGCAAAAAATACAACAGGATGGACGAAAGAAAGCGATTTTGATTATCAGACCAGAAAAAAAGGCATCGAACATTTGGTCGATGTCGAGAGAGCGTTTCTGTTTGGAAAAAAAGAATTGATTATGAGTGGCGTTCATCCGAAGAGATTTACTGGCGGAATTTTTCAGAGAATCAACCAGGTTGCATCAAATGTGGCGACGCGTGATGACTTCAACGGCTTTCTGCGAACCTTGTTCGCGCACGGGAACACTGAAAAATATTTGCTTTCTTCCGGGTATGTCTTAGATAAGCTCAGTAGCTTTGCGCATGACAAACTTCAGGTTTTGCAGGGTGAAAAAACTTTTGGATTGAGCATCGTAAAATATGTTTCTCCGCACGGTACGCTTAATATTTTGAAACATGATCTACTGACGGGAGATTTGTATGGCAAGAGCGCGGTGGGTCTGGATATGGAAGCTTTGACATATCGGTATCTTTCCAATCGCGATACGAAACTGCTTACCAACCGACAGGCACCAGGAGAAGATTCTAATGTCAACGAGTATTTGACGGAATGCGGTCTGCAGATGGAACAGCCGGAACGTCATGCTGTCGTCAAGTTTTCCTGATAGTTTTTTAAGTTTAATAATCCTTCAAGTCTTGGTCGGACGGACATGCTTTCCAAATCCGCCTGACCAAGTGGAAAGCCCTTGAGGGTTTCCGCGGGATATAAAGGTCGACCCGCGGCAAGTATAAAAAATAAATTCTCAACAAATTCGTATGGCAAAGAACAAAACATCAACGCTGGAAAAATCAAAGGAGAAAGCCAAGCGCTACGCTACGCGCTACGGACATCACTACAGCATCGTGATGATTCCGACTGTCACGGAAGTGATTAATGGAATTGCAGTGACGCGACAGGGAAAAACGATTGAATTCAAAAACGGCATCTATGAAACGAAAGATCTACAGGAACAGGAGTTCCTGGACAATTCCCCGTTCGCTGGCATCGATTATCAGGAAGTCACCAAGGAAGTGACTTCGGCGCTGGTCACGAGATCGCTGGCTGAAAGAGAAGCGGAACTAAAAGCCAAGGAAGAGGAATTGAAACGCCGGGAAATGTCGATTCAAGGCAAAGAAGAAGGAGCCGGACTCTCGATAGGAGATGAAGCAGTAACAAAAGAAAAGTCGAAAAATAAACAAGCGAAGTTTTAAGTGTCTGGTAATTAAAGGTCGAATAATTACCATTAAGCAAACAAAGATATGCCAATAGAAAGCAAATCAAAATTCACCGTGAACGAGGCGACAGTAGCTGTCGCAGGTGTGGCTGTTCAGCTTCCTGAGATCGTTGTTGGAGAAGGATGCACGCTTGTGATTAAAGCCAAGCGCACGAACCGGGGAGCGATCAAGGTCGGAGAATCCGCAGCACAAGCTCAGGCTGGAAAGTTCACGTTGGAGTCGGGCGAAGCGGTAAAGCTTGGCATCGGCAACGCAAACAAGGTGTACATAGACGCCGAGATAAGCGGGGACAAAGTCGAAATAATCGTAGAACAATAATTATTTATGGCTGAGTTCATTCCACAAAAAGGAGACTTTTCATTCCTCCGAATAAAAAAGGCGGGCAGATATTTCGGGTCGTTTCTTACGGGTGGTACGATCACAACGCAAGCATTAACTTCAGCTAATTCTCTTCGTGCTTTTCCATTTTTCGTTCCGAAAACAATGAAGTTCGACAGGATTGCGATTCGCATCAGTACAGCGGCTACCGGCACCACGCCGCGTGTCCGTCTTGGCGTTTATGAAGATAAGGGAGATGGAAGTGTTTATCCGGGTGTGCTCAAACTTGATGCAGGAGAAGTCGTCGTCAACACTATCGGCCTCAAAGAATTAGTAGTTGATCTTACTTTAAAAGGAGGGAAACTTTATTGGCTCGCGCTGATAGGGCAGGACACTGCGTCATTGGTCGCCGCTGCAATTCCGTCCGCTGATGCGTTGGCCACATTTTTGGGACTTGACAACAGCCTCTCCGGTACGCCTTTTCTCGGTTACGCTGTTACTCAGACTTATGGCGCGCTGCCAGTTAATTTTCCGTCAGACAACTCAACTGATTGGAGTTTGCCGGTTCCGCTCATCGCTCTTCGCAAAGCATAAAAATGTCGATGAATTATATTGCCAAAATTAAAAAAACGGTAGCGGAAACTGTCGATGATGGGCGCGAACAGGATGCAGTGGCATGGAATGGTGTCGGCAATGCCGGAAACGTAATTTCTTTCGGGAATGTTAGCGGTTTATTATATTCCGGCGCATTTCGCTTCAGACACATTGACATTCCAAGAAATTCAAAAATAGTTTTGGCGCGGCTCAGAATCCGTCCGGCAGTTACTGATTTAGCGGATCCGGATGTGAAGCTGATTATAAAAGGAATAAAAGAAACTGACACCAAGCCGTTCACGCAAACTTCCCGGCCAAGCCAGCGGACAAAAACCGTAAACAGCGTGCCTTGGCACATCGTCAAAAAATGGGAAGTTCACGAATGGACGCAGACTCCGAACCTGAAACTTTTGATCGAAGAAATCGTGGCGCAGGTCGGATGGAAAGCGGGTAATTCTCTGGCGTTGACAATCGAAGACAACGGATCAGCAACGAATCAGGCTGAGACATGCTACGACCTCAGTAAAGGAAAAAATTACGGAGCGGAGTTGGAAATTTTATATACGACCGTGATGAATGTCAGTATTGGTACGATTGCCGGCACGGATCGTGACGGTGTGGAAACGGATAAGTCTTCATGGCAATCAAGTCCGACCGGAAACGTCATCACGCTTGGTCATGACGGCATATCGGTCAATGAGGGTGGATTTATATTCAGTGCGCTAAATATCCCCCGCTACGCGAACATCGTTGGAGCCCATCTTCTTCTTACTGAAGCGGATCAGAATAATCGCTTCCCCAATCTTCTTATAAAAGGTTTCGCGGAAGACAATGCACCGCCATTCGTCGCAAACGGATCAAATCGACCGTCTACGCGAACCAAAACAAAAGCGCAGGTTGAATGGACAATCGGCGAAACGGTCAACGGCACGTTTGTCGGAATCCACTGGTCGGCTAACAGTGTTTATGAATCGCCAGATATAAAGGAAATTGTTCAGGAAATCGTCGATCGTGAGGGCTGGACGACTTCCAGCAATCTTGGCCTGGTGCTGGAAAACTACTCGTCGTGGGGCGGGCAATATAAGTTACCTTGGGATTATGCCAAGAACAATGGAGAATTCGCAGTCAAACTGGTGGTTGTATGGGATACGCTTCGCACCTTTCGCTGGGCGAAAAAAGACGCGCCAAAATATGACAAGGCCAACTACCCGGAATTTATTATTGTGCATCACACGGCGACGCCACGTGATTCCACTAGATATTTCACTATCAGAAATAATCATATTGGCATCGGTTGGGGAGATATAGCTTATCATCATTGGATCGCGGGAGCGATGGACGGACTCGGGACGCACATTCCTGGTCGGCCGGAAAACAAGATCGGAGCGCACGCCGACACCGAAAAGATGAACTACCGCTCGATCGGCATCGCCGTGTGCGGAAATTTTCATCCGACAAGCGGAAATGAACAGCCGAGTTCTGAACAGCTGGCCACGCTTCAAAAACTGCTCGACAAAATAAGAAAAGAGCGTGGCATTCCGAAAGAACGGGTGCTCGGACACAGGGAGGTTCCGGACGCAACCGATTGTCCGGGTGACAATCTTATGGAGTATATAAAACGCTACCGGACCACCGGCCAACTTATTCCTTAACATTATGCAATTACAAGAATTTCTACAGGATCTCAATGCACGCATGTCGGCGGCCAAGGCGACCGGATTTTGGAGTGAGACGGACAAAAAAAGATGGATCAATAAATCAATCGTTCGCGCCTGCACTTTCACCAGATGGAATTTTATCAATCATCATTCGACCCAGCTGACCGAAAAAGATGTCGAGGCATATTTTCTGCCTTTCGATTACAAACCAGGCGGATTGATGTTTCTGAAAATAGACGGTCAGGAATATGTGAAAACGAGCATCGAGAACTATCAAAGTGGCAATCATTTGTGGGAATTCGTGTGCTGCCTCATAGGCGATCAATATCTGATTAAACCGACACCCGTGGAAGACGGAAAAATTATCGATATCTATTATCGTCGGCGACTCATTCCGCTGGTCAATGATACCGATGAACCAGTTACGCCAGAAGAGATGGATGAAGCGATTGTGAAATTCGCGCTTGGCATCTGCCTCAAAAAAGAACCGAACCGGAGCGGGGAAGCCGACAAGCAGATCATGGAAGCCACCGCCATTCTTCAGCAGATAAAAGACCGGCAAGACGAAGAGATTGGAGAAGCCGGATATATCGGACAGGCGACCAGCTCGCGCTTCTTGTATAAAAACAGTAATCCGCAAGATTTCAACCAATAAACTATGGGGCTTAATGCGTACAGAATAAAAGGTTTTCGTGGTGGTATCGCGGATGATGTTTATAAAGGCGTTGCCGGTGCATTTCGTTTCGGACATAGTCTTGATATTAGAAATGGAGCGGATACGATGAAATGCAATCAGGGACTCAAAAAAGATTCGGGAGATGTTGTTATTGACCTCATTCTGTTTTTCGTTCCGGCTTCCAATGGCAAGCTGTACGGTTTCGGGAATACGGGAAAAATATATCGCAAAGATTCTCTGACTTCTGCTTGGTCTCTGGTTTATTCGGATCCTGACGGAAGAATAAGCGGGGCGGACGAGTACACGAATAATAACGGATCAGAAAGTTATATCCCGTATTTATATTGGGCGACCGAAACCAAACTGAAGCGCATTCCTCTGGCTGGAAATTGGAGCACTGATGTCCAGACGGTGGGAAGTTTGAATGGTGATCCTTCCTGGCACACGATGACTATGGCGGTCGGAGTTTTGCAGATTTGCGACGGACGCTACATCGCGCTTATTGATTACGAAGGAAATTTCAATAACCAGGCATTGGATATCATCGCCGGCAACCGAACGAAAGCTATTCTGCCCCAGGATCAGATCGCCATCATCGGCTCGACCAAGGGCGACAAAATAGAAGAAGGTTGGATGTGGACGTGGGACAAACAGCAACCCTCGTGGATTCTGAGGAGAATGATCGCCGAAAAAGGAATCAATGCCATGATCCAAACAGATTTTATCATCGTGCAGGCTGGCATCAGTGGTGGACTCTATTATTGGGACACGGTAAATATACTGCGTTTCAAAGCGTTTCCCGGAGGCGGGTGGGTGAATCCTGGAGCAGTGACCAACCAGAAAGGCATCGCCCTTTTCGGAGTAACGGGCTCGGATAAATGCGGATTATATTCCTACGGACGATTGAGCAAGAACGAGCCATATTCATTGAATCTGGAATATATTCCGTCTCACGGAAAAATGACTGACGTGGAAATAGGCGCGGTGACGATGTATACGGACCAGATATTCTTATCCTGGAAGGACGGTTCGACATACGGGATAGACACGGTTGATACTGAAAATAAAACTGATGCCAGATATGAAGGATTAGTCTTTGATGCTGGCGAACCAGAACTACAAAAAGGATTCCGACATATAAAATTGCTGACCAGACCCATTCCCGCTCAATGTTGGATAAAAACATATTACCGCATCAATGAGCAGGGCGATTGGAAACAGGCATATCTGGAAGACGGTGCGGATTGTTTCGATAAAGAAGGAAATACGAAAACAGTTTTCACGATTGAAACCGGTGATGAGGAAGACGAGGAAAAAGGTAAAGGTGAGACTTTTGAGCTGGCTTTTGATCTGCACCCGTCGGGAAACGACACGCCCGAGATCGTGGCGGCCAGTACTTATTTCGAGCCGGTAGGCATTTTATAGAAAAATCATGAGCGATTTTTTGCAAAAAATTTTTGGCAACCAGGAAGTGGATGATCAACCTTTTCCGGAAGTTCCCCTGCATACTCACGATGGAGATAATTCTCCCTTGCTTGCTCCTTCATCAATTGATTCGCTTCAGATAAAATCAGGGGCTGTCGGGACAACGGCTTTGGCGGATGAATCAGTGAGTTCCGACAAGATAATTGATAGCGCCATACTTAGTCAGCACCTTGATGCATTATCAGTTACTGAACAGAAATTGGCCAATGCGGCTGTTGCCACGGCCAAAATAAAAAACGGAGCGGTCAATGCTTCAAAGCTTATTCAATCCGAAGCTGTGGTAACATTGTCGGCTCAAATCGATACAGCAGTAATTATCAGCGCACACATCGGTACCGGAGTGATTCAGAACGCGCATCTGGGAAATGCCATCATTAGCTCAGCAAAAATAGTCGATGGCGCAATCATTAATGCCAAAATCGGTAATGGGCAAATCACTTCGGCTAAAATTGGTTTGGCGGAAGTGCAAAACGCTAACATTGATAATCTAGCGGTAAGTGCCGCAAAAATTCAGGATCTGGCTGTCACCAACGCCAAGATCGCCAATCTCGCGATTGACAATGCTAAAATCGCTAATGTCTGTGCGGATAAGGTTACAGCTGGAACGATCAATCTGACTTCGGCTGGATATCTGGCTACTCCATATGGCGGAATACGCATTGGCTATCTGCGCCAGATTAATGGTGTTTCTATCTATGGACTTCAGGCTGGCCCAGGACACGGACTTATGCTCGACGACGGAGCAAATGGATATGCTCGAATATGGATTGATACTTCAGGAAATCGTCCGCTCGTCATTGACACTACGTCCAATGATCGTATTTTTTTCAAAGCATCAAGCGGAAGTGATATTATGCGCCTCTATGGAAATAATGCCGTCGGCGGAGGCTTCGTCGATATTCTTACATCAATGCGCATTGGAAGCAATCAGCCCGATGATCCGGTAAAAGGCCAGATGTACTGGGAGAATAATCCTGATGACATGGGATCTGGTGGCAGACTGATGATCTATAACGGCTACAGCTGGCATGGAGTGGCCTGGTATGATGATATCTAAAAAATAGATGGTCAAACCTTAATAAAAATAATTTTAATTTTATGTTCGCAAAAAAATTAGACAAAACGGATCTTGAAGAAATTCGAAAACGACAGGAAATGATTCATCAGCATACGCTTATCGCACAGGCGCTGGAAGCGCAAAAGCAAGCGTATCTCCTTGGTAGATTTCATAGGTACGGTCTTGATCCTGCCAAGGAATATACTTTTGATTTGAAAACGGGAAAGATAATGGCAAACAAAAAAGTGAATATTTAAATATATGGCAGATAACAGCGTAACAAATATAGACTGGGATGGGTTTCGCCAACAAATGGAGCAATTAGGCAAAAATATCAGCTCCCAGTCAGCACCCGCATCAAACATGGCTAGTGCTCCGGCTGGATATGATTTTTCTTCTCTCAAAAATAAAATCAATACTGTTCAGAAAAAAATCGATAAGGCTCAGAGCACGCTCAAAAATTATTATACCGATCGCTATGATCAGGAATATAACAAACAGGGATTGGGAGATATCAAAATAAAAATCGCAGATACTGATTCTAAGATTGCCAGCGAAAAAGGAATTCGCGATGAATCGGTTAGTAAAACTCGGCTCAATCCATATTATTCAGCTGCAACTATTACAGGGGAATCGTCCGAAATCGAACGATTGGCTAATTCTAAAATTAATAATTTTGTCGACGAGAGAAATAGTTTGGCAGGTAGCTACAATACCAATCTTGATGAGGTGACTAAAAAAGTTGCCACAGAAACTGCCGAAAAAGAACGTGAAGTCGAAGATCTAAAATATAATCTTGCTAATCTCACAAAGCAGATGAGTGATTATCAGGACTTAATCAAATCGGAATTGGATAAGCAAAGCAATGAGCAACATTGGGAAATGGAATTTATGTTGAAATTGCAGGATGCTAACCAGCGAGCGAAAAATGGAGGCGGCACAACCGGAGAAAGAGTATCGGCACGTATTGAGCAAGGATTGGAACCTGATTCGACTATGCGTGCCACTGCGCAACGGCTTATAGGTCAAAATGTTTCCGACCCAACTCGTCTTGGTTACACCGGAGACTTGGCTGTGCAACTTGAATCGGAGATGGATTATATTAAAAAGCAAACGCCCCAAACAGACTCTTCTTCGGGCGGACAAAAGGGCATAACTGCCGAGAGTACTTTCAGGCGCGAAGTCAGAGACGCATGGAAAGAAGGCTATAACCCAGAACAATTAAAACAAACTTATTCAAATATAGGATTTAGTGATTCGAAAAAATCTCCCGCAGAAATTATTGATGATGAGTGGCAGATTAAAACCGCTCCGGGTATTGGCGGATTTTTAGGAAGACTTTTCCGTATTGGAGTCTAAAAAACTATATGGAAAACTTTTGGAATACAATAACCGCACCATTCAAAAAGGCGGCTGAAAAAACAAAAAAGACTGTCGGGGATTTTTTTGCGCCTGTTTCTGATGACGTTCGGACGCGTGATTTCATTCGCGAACTGCCGGGAGCAACGGAAAAAGTTGGGACATCCATATTGAATTTCGGCAAAGACGTTCTTCGCGCAGCTCCGAGAGCGGCGGCATCCGCCACGCTTTCCGCCGAAGGACAAAAAGAATTCATTCCCGGCACTGGGGTTGCGCCAGGATTCGAAAAATTTCTTCTTGGAGAAAAACCGATCAAAGATATTCGCGGTACCGGAGAAGAAATGATTCAAACATTTGGCGGAAGCGAAAAAACTGCAAAAAAATACGGACTCCCGCTCGGGTTCGCGCTTACCGCGTTTGATATTATTCCAGGAATTCCAAAAAAGAAAGTGGCTGAAGAAGTTGGTGAGCAACTAATCAGGAGATATGGCGATGATGTTGCCAAGCTGATCATGGAAAAAGGCGGTAAAAGTTTTGCAGAGCAAACATTGAAAGATGGCGGAGAAAAGCTATTGGAAAAAGCTGGTATTGATCTGGCAAAAGTTGCGGAGCCGATTGAGCAGACCGTAAAAAATGTCACAGAGGCAATTCCTGAAATCAAACAAAATTTGGAAATAGCGAATGAAGGCAATGGCGACAAGATAATTGGATCAATAAAGAATGATATTAAAAAAATAGAAATTTTGAATCCTGAAAAACTCCAAGAGTCTAATCCCCGCAATCTAACCTCAAACGCCGAAGAAGCACTGGATAAAATAAATGAGAAAGGAAATCCAATAGCAAGGGAGGGCGGAGAAATTGTCCCACAAAATATGAGAGCGGATGAAATTAATCCTCCGCCAACGTCTCCGCCGATAGCGACAGAAACACCAACATTGAATGCGAACAATATTCCCGAGGGAAGTGCGTTGGATGCCATCGACAGTATGACAGGGAAAACCAGCCAGTCAAGAAATTTGTTGGACTGGTTAAAGGGTGCACCTGAAAAATTCGCTGATGCGTTTAATGATCGCTTTGCACCAATCAAGCGTTTTGAAGGAATGGTTAGTGATCTAGCGGGGCATCCAATTGATATTAACTCCAGTGCCTATGTCTCTGCGCGTATGTATGCTGGCCGGATGGGAACAGTTGAGTCTTATCTCGGCGATCTTCAGAAAATTCTTTCGCCACTCAATAAGGAGCGCATTGACTTTACTCGTTTTGTTTTATCTCGTCGGGCATTGGAACGGGCCGAGCGAGGATTTGAGAATCCAGCGGGCGTAACGGCTGATACGGCAAAACAAGCAATGGAAGAACTCAAAACGAAAGTCGGTCCGGAAATTTTCGACAAATTCAATATGGCAGAGCAGGCGATTCAAAAATGGGCGGATGATAACATTCTCAGGCCTGCCACTGAATCGGGAATTATTTCCCAAGAAGTTTATGATTCGGTTATTGAGAAAAACAGACATTGGATGCCATTTCATGTAATTGATGAACTGCCAGATTCAGCAGCGTTAGATAAAATTCCGAAAGGCATGGAAATATTTTCCGTGAGCAAACAAGGAATAATACAGGAGCTAGAGGGAACGGAAAAAATAATTCGTGATCCGTTTGATTCGATAATCAATAAATTATCCAATGCGATCAATCTTATTAAAAGAAACGAAGTTGCTCAGAAATTGATAAATATTCGAGATGTCATGCCTGAAGCTAAAGACTTCATAAAGCCGCTTGAAAAAAGTGAGCGCGCTCCAAAAGGCTGGGGTTCAATTAGTGTATTTACCGACGGGAAAAATACCAAATGGATTGTGCCAGAAGAACTTTCTTGGGCAATGCATCAGATGAATGAAGTAGAGGCTGGCATACTCGGTAACTTCGTGAAGTTTACCTCTGCGGCTTTTCGAAAAGGTGCGACGACGTTATATATTCCGTTTTCGCTTTCCAATGCCGTACGAGACGCGCAGATGGCTGTCATGACTTCGAAATACGGCTTCAACCCGGTTGACTGGGTTAAGGGATTTGCCGAAGGACTAAAGGGCGCTTTTGGTTGGGATTCCAAGCTTATTGATGAATTTGCCAAGAATGGCGGAGGCTTTGGCGGTTTCATTCAAAGCACGAAAGAACTCAGTGGAGTAAAAAATCAACTGTTTGAACCGACGTGGTGGAAGCGGACTAAGGCGGTTATCAATCCGTTTAATCTGGTAAGCAATTTTGCTGAAGCTACAGAGCTTGCCCCTCGCTTAGGTGTTTATACGAAAGCTCTCAAAAAAGGTGCGTCAACTTTGGAAGCAGCCTTCGAAGCTCGCAACTCCACAATTGATTTCGCCAAATCTGGACAAGAGATGCGGATTATTAATATGTGGGTGCCATTCGTGAATGCTCGCTGGCAGGCGCTTCTCAATACGGCGCGCATTTTCAAAGATAGTCCGGTCAAAGCTTCAGCGAAAGCCGGAGCATTGATTGTTACACCAGGCGTAACGACTTATTTTTGGAACGCTCTAAATTATCCAGATTTATATGAAGATGTTCCGCGCTGGATCAAAGACACGTATTTCCCCCTCATCGTCGGAGAGGATAAAGATCAGGACGGCAATCGCATACCGAAGATGGTGCTTATTCCGAAAGGAGATGTTGGTCAGATTTTCTATAATCCAATTGAATATGCTCTCGACTATGTCAGAAAGGGCGAGCCGAATAATTTTACCAAGCTGGCACTCGAATGGATGAGTCAATTGGCGCCGATTCCGTTTACACGCGACGGAGAACTTTCCACTACGCAGTTTTTGTCTGGTGCATTGCCGCCGATTTTGCGTACGCCAGCAGAGCTGGCTACTAATAAATCATTTTTCACTGACGGACCAGTGGTTCCACGACGCCTAGAGCAAGTAGCACCTACGGAACAATATGATGACAAAACACCCTATGCGGCTGTGGTCATCGGAAGAGCTCTCGGCGCCTCACCGATGAAATTAGCCTACGGACTTAATGGTTTACTCGGAGGATTCGGTCGCGAAGTGATTGATCCTGCAAAAATATTGGAAACTACTGCTAGTAGATTTTATCGATCGGAAGGAGGGGAAAAACGCAATCAGGCTTGGAATCTGAAAGATGAAACAGTAATCGGATATAACACGGCGAGAGAGCAGGCCAAGCGGGCAATGGAAGCTAACAATACTCAAAGAGCAACAGCCATAATTGATAACTGGAATGCGACCGCGGAAAAAATATTGCCAGATATCTTACCCTATCTAGCAGCAGATGATCCACAGGAGGCGCAAAAGCTAAGATCAAGCGTGACATTCCAAATGCAAGATATAGCCAGAATGCAGAAATCCGTATATGACAAACTTGAATCTGCCGGCTCATCGAAAACAATGGGGCAGATGTTTTCCAATCAAGGATTGCAGCAGTCGGATCTGAAGCAAATGAGACAGACTTCCAAATAATAATTTTTATGGAAAAACAAAACTATCAAAATAAAATGCAAGATAAAAGACTCGACAGTTTAGAAAAAAATGTCGCAGAGATCAAAAATAACCATCTGCCTCACATTTATACAAAGTTAATGCAAGTAGGCACGGATGTCGATTGGCTCAAGCGGTTTTTCTGGATTGTCGCGACCGCCTCAATTGGTGGCCTTATCGCAGCTCTACTTAATCTACTAATTACCATTAATAAATAATAACAAAAAATATGAATATTATTCAAAAAATTTGGAAGGGATCACCGAATTTCTGGACCGGGCGAAAAGGCTATAAGCCGGAAATTATTGTCATTCACATCATGGATGGCACATTGTCTGGCACCGATTCGTGGTTTGCTAATCCCGCTTCGCAGGTAAGTGCGCATTATGGAATCGGAAAGAACGGAGAAGTTCATCAATACGTGAAAGAAGAAGACTCCGCCTGGCATGCCGGACGAGTGGATGCGCCCAGTGCGAAGCTTGTGAAATCCAATGTCAATCCTAATCTTTACACGATCGGCATAGAACATGAAGGCAAGCCTGAAGATGTTTGGACTGATGCAATGAAACAGGCGAGCGCTTCATTGATACGGGAAATTTGCCAGCATTGGCAAATTCCAATTGATCGAGATCACATCATCGGACACTACCAGATATATTCAAAAAAACCGGATTGTCCGTCGCACGATAAAAAAATTCTGAATGAGCTGGTCGCTCTAGCTAACCAGCAACAAACAAATCCCTCTCAGGTCGAGGAGGGAATAAAAAAAATCGAAGAAGGACTAGCTCTAATAAAACAAACACTAAAATGAATATGGAAGTTTTGAAATCAGCGAGTAAGATTGTATTTATCCTGATGGCGCTGGCCACAGTTGGCGCACTCTTTTTAGGGAAAATTTCAGGCGATCAATTCTTGCTTCTCGCCGGCATGGCATTTTCCTTTTATTTTTCCAACAAAGGGGACTCGACGCAACCATTTGCAGGAAAATAAATACGAATAAACACTCAAATTAGCCTAGCCAAAACTAGGCTTTTTTGTGTCGTTTTCAATTTTAGATAAATATAAAGCACCCAACTTGCTCCTGAAAATATTTTTTCAAATGATATTTGAAAATACTTTTATTTCGGCACGCTTGAGCCTGCTTCTGACAATTTTTACTAAAAATGCATAACTCTTTTTGTAAGATAACAGCGCAATGCCAATCGCGTTTGACTTCTTTGGCGCGGGGGAGTAGTGTTTCGCTTGGCATAGCGGAAGACATCGTCGAAAAGTCTTTCGTCAAACACATTAATTTTAAAAATACTCATCTCATTGTTTCTCGAAAAAGAAGCAACAGCCTTGGAGCTGAGGATGCGATACTATGAATTTAAAATTTTACAAAAAACGCGTGGAAGCTACACGAATTCATCGTGAATCGCACCCGAGAGAGTCATTATGTTATATGCTAACAAAAGAAGCGATTATTCAATTTTCAAATTGGAGACAATTCAAAGTTAAAAAAGAAACAGTACGAGGTTACGACCGCGAGCTGAAAAACTTCTGCCTATTTCTTCGTAATCCCGAAATCGAAAACATCACGCTGAATAACGTGATGGAATACTTAAATGGTATGGCGGATCTCGGCTGGGACAGAAACAGTTTTGTCGGAAAGTGCATGGCGCTCCGCAAGTTCTTCGAATTTTATCGCCTGCAGGGGTACAAAGTGATCGACGAAGAACTGATCCCGATTCCGGACAAAGTAATGAAACTTCCGCGCGTGGCAAGCGACGAACAATTCGACCAGCTTATCTCGGTTATTCCGAAAGATTCCAACGATCCGCGCCATATCAGAAACCTTGCGATTATCGGCATGCTATGGGACACAGGTGCGCGCAACGGAGAAATATGCTCAATCGACAAGGATGATCTGGATCTTACCGAAATGAGAGCCATCATTCGGACGGAAAAGGCGAAATCGCGCCGGCCATTTCGGGAAATATTCTGGACCAAGGCCACTAACGATCATCTGATGCGCTGGCTTGAGAAAAGAAAACACCTTGATAATAAAGTGAAGTTCGACGAACCGGAGGCGCTCTTCGTATCGGCCACCAGCTCGAAATATGGACAAAGATTTTCCATCAAAGGATTGGGCGAGATGCTCAGAAAATATTGCAATAAAGCTGAAATGCCCTACATGAACGCCCACAGCTTCCGACATCACCGTGGCCATCACATCATCAAAAGCGGCGGATCAACATCGGACGTGATGAATATTCTCGGGCACTCTTCAATACAAAGCACGACCATATACACGATGATGCGTGGCAAAGAATTAGAAGAGCGGGCGCGACTGTTTCTCGGGGACAATAAAGATAGGTTCGTCGAAAAGCAAGCTGATCCAGGATTCGGCAAAGCTCTTCAAGGATTCATGACTTTCGTCCAGAACCAAGACAAAGATAAGGAATCGGTCACAGCCAAAAATCTTGAGCAACAGGCAAATTATTTTGCCCAGCAGTTCAAGGGAAAAGTGCCTTATCCGCAATACGCAACTTGACATAAGTTGACAGAGGCGTATAATAGCAGTACATAATATTAACACTTATATGCCACTATCAATATTCAAAAAAAAGCAAATAAACGAGATGAAAGAAAAAGCGGTGCGCCTGTATAAGCAAGGTTTTGATACGCGCACCGCCGCTAAAATGCTCAAGGAATTGTATGGCTTCAAAAGGAGTCACACCTGGGTATGGGAAGCGGTGAGAGATCATGAAAAGTTATCCACTTCCAAAAAAGTTGACAAGAAACTGACAAAATAGTAATATACCAATAGGAACATTGAAAATCACAGTTCGCCTACTCGTCCACGAGGGATAAAGCACAACAAACAAACATCGAATCATTCGGTTGCGCATCCTCGCAGACGAGCAGTCGAGAATCGACGCACGGGCAAATTTTACAGCCACTAAAACCCCTGCAACACTTTCTATACTAGAAGAAGTATAAAAAATGTTGTGGGAAATAGCTTATGAAAAGCGATATTTTAGTCAGACGTGCAACTATCAAAGATCTTGAAGATATTTTAAGATTAAATTTGGACTTGTTTGAAAAAGAACGTAAGGAATATGATAAAAAGCTAGATTTAAAGTGGACTTATGGAAAAATAGGAAGAACATATTTTAAAAAGAATATTACTGATAAAAACGGTTTTTCAATTATTGCTGCGGATAATGGAAAAATTATTGGTTATCTTTGTGGAAGTTTCAAGTCTTCGCCCTATACATATAGAATAATCCTGAAATATGCGGAATTGGACAATATGTTTGTTGATGAAAAATTTAGGAGCAAGGGAATTGGAAAAAAATTAGCGAAAGAATTTTTAGTTTGGTGCAAGGAGAAAAAGGCTGATTGTATTTCTGTTAATGCTTCAATCCAGAACGAGAAGGCGATAAAATTTTATCACAGTTTGGGCTTTAAGGATTACAGCCTGACTTTAGAAATAAACAGGTAAATAAACTGGAGAAAATCGTGAAAAACGAAAGAATTAAAAAATTCAAACCAAAACCTGGCCAAGTTGATTTCACGAATGCGCGGTGGGCGCCGGTGATCAATTGTGTTTTGAAATATCAGGACAAAATTCTGATTGTGCAAAGAACCAAGGAACTGAATTTTTATCCGGAATATTGGAATGGGGTGTCGGGATTTTTGGATGATCAAAAGAGTTTAAAGCAGAAAATTCGAGAAGAGCTGAGAGAAGAGTTGGGGATGGCGAGTCGAAACATTTTAGATTTCAAGCTGGGAGAAATTTTTCATCAGGATGCGCCGAAATACAAAAAAACTTGGATCGTGCACCCAATCTTAGTGGAAGTGGTGACGGATAAAATCAAACTAGACTGGGAAGCAAAGAATTATCGTTGGATAAAATTATCAGAAACAAAACGCTTAAAAATTTTACCGGGATTTTCTGATGTTTTGGATAAATTAGAGAAGTGGATTAAAAAATAAAAAGATGTCCAAAAAAATCCTAACACTTTGTTTGTTGAGGAAAGATAATCAGATCCTTCTGGGAAGGAAAAAGTATGGATTTGGCGCGAGCAAGTGGAACGGATTTGGAGGAAAAGTGGACGCGGGTGAAACGATCGAGCAGGCGGCGAAAAGAGAAATGCAAGAAGAATCTTGCGTGACGGTTGAAAATCTGGTAAAAAGAGGCGTCTTGGATTTTGAAATTCAAGGTAATTCGGAAATTCTCGAAGTGCATATTTTTTATGCGGAAGACTTCAGCGGTGCGCCAAGTGAAACCGATGAGATGAAACCGCAATGGTTTGACGTTGATTGCATACCCTTTGACGAAATGTGGCCGGACGACAGAATGTGGCTCCCACTGTTTTTAGCAGGGAAAAAATTTCAGGGCAGATTTTTATTTAGTCGCGAAAAAACACCAGGAATTTTGGAACATAATTTAGAAATCGTGGATAATTTTAAATAAAAGAGCTGATGGAAAGTAAACGACAATTAAGCGTGGTTATTGCGCTTATCAGAAATGCCAAAGGGAAGATCTTACTTCAAAGACGTGTCGATCCGCTCATCCCTTCTGCGGATGGAAAGTGGGAGTTTCCTGGCGGTAGAATTGATTATGGCGAGTCGCCTGAAGAGGCGATCAAAAGAGAGTGCATGGAGGAAATTGGATGCGAGATTGAAATTGTGAGATTAATCCCTTGTGTCCAATCGACAATCTGGCCAAGATCTGATGGCGATAGTCAGCATGTATTAGTCTTCTGCTATAAAGCGAAGCTAAAAAAGGGAACGCCAGTTCCGGGAGATAAGAAAGTTTCTGAGGTTAAGTGGTTTTCTAATGAGGAAATAAATACAGTTGACACTTTAAGTGGCATCAAAGAGTTTGTTAAACTATCAAAAAAATGAACACAATCATAACTTTTGAAAAATCAATCGGGGCGGTTGTTTATCGGCGGGAAGGCGAAAAAGTTAAGTTTTTGCTTTTGCGTTATTTGGGCGGGCATTGGGGTTTCATTAAAGGGAAGGTGGATAAAGCGGATGAAACTGATGAGAAGACCTTGCGCCGAGAAGCGCAGGAAGAAACGGGTATCACTGAACTAAAAATCATTCCTGGTTTTTTAGGACAAGAAAAATATTTTTATGTGGCAAAAAGAGAAGAAAAAGAAAAACGATTGAAAGCCGGACGCGGTTGGTGGATTTTCAAAAAAGTGCTTTACTATTTAGCCGAGACGAATCAATCGGCAATCACATTGTCTCCCGAACATCGCGATTATATTTGGATGGAATATGGACAAGCTTATAATCGCGTGAGTAATTTGAATTCGAAAAAAGTACTGGAAAAAGCGAATCGGTTTTTGGTAGATAGCCATAGCTAATGCCTCCTCGCCCTTCGGGAGAGCCTGCCTGCCGGTAGGCAGGGATGTCACGAGCACGTGACAGGTGAGGGCAAGGGTGTTGTTAACAATGATAATTTTTTTTAACTAAGGGTAGAAAATATATCAAAAGCCCTTACCCTCATCCGGCCTACGGCCACCTTCTCCCGGAGGGCGAAGGGGATATAAAGTTTGACTATTGCCAAACTCTCAGATTCAGGTAGAATAGAATTTATGAATAACAGACAGAAACTTAGATTGAAATTTAGCTTAGTAATTGTCCTGGCGGTTGTCGCTGGGTTTATCGCTTATCCGCAGGCCGCTTCGAAAATACCGAAGCTTTTTGATGTCCTAAATAAGCCAAAAATCAATCTTGGCTTGGACTTGCAGGGCGGAATCCATTTGGAATATAAGGCGGACACATCTCAAGTTGACAGTTCTCAGGTCGGAGATGCGATGCAGGCGGTCCAGGACGTGATCGAACGGCGCGTCAATGCATTTGGCGTGGCGGAGCCGGTTGTGTACACAACTAAATCTGGCGGAGAGCAGAGGTTAGTAGTGGAGTTGGCTGGAGTGAAAGACATTAATGAGGCCAAGAAAATGATCAGCGAAACGCCATTTTTGGAGTTCAAGGAAGAAAGCCAGACTACTCCGGAGCAAATACCTCAAGATGTTTTAGATAAAACCAATGCGGAGGCGAAAGCCAAGGCGGAGGATATTTTGAAAAAAGCATTGGCTGGGGCGGATTTTGCGCAACTTGCCAAAGATAACAGTCAAGATCCAGGATCGAAAGATAATGGTGGTGTTTATGATTTTATGAAAAAAGGATCTTTTGTGTCAGAATATGAAAATGCCGTTTTTGACCCAAGCCTTAAGGACGGAGAGATTTATCCGAAACTTGTCGAATCTCAATATGGTTGGCATATCATCAAAAAGATTGAGATTAGAGGTGAGGGAGATAATCAAGAGTTCAAGAGTGCGCATATTTTGATCCTGAAAACAACTCAGCCTCAGCCACAGACCGATTGGATGGCAACAGGCCTAACTGGAAAAAATCTCAAAAGTGCTAGCGTGCAATTTAAGAGCCAGGGACTTTCCGAGCCAGAAGTATCTTTGAAATTTGATGATGAGGGAACGAAGTTGTTTGCGGAGATTACTAAACGTGATATCGGAAAACGGATCGCCATTTTTTTGGACGGGGAGATAATTACCGCGCCGACCGTGCAGAGTGAAATTCTAAACGGCGAAGCGGTTGTTACTGGGAGCTATACTGTTGAAACGGCTAAGGAATTGGTCAAGAGGCTTAATGAGGGAGCTTTGCCGGTACCAATCACATTGGTAGGCCAGCAATCAGTGGAAGCAACACTGGGACAAGTATCATTGGAAAAAAGTCTGAAAGCGGGATTGATTGGTCTAATGCTCGTGATTATTTTTATGCTTGTTTATTATCGTTTCCTGGGGTTGATTGCTTCTTTTGCACTCCTCATTTATTCCGCGCTGATGATTAGTATTTTTAAATTATCTGGCTTTACGCCGTGGCAAATCACACTCACCCTTCCTGGAATTGCTGGCTTTGTCCTTTCGATCGGAATGGCGGTGGACGCCAACATTCTCATTTTTGAGCGGACTAAAGAAGAAGTGCGCAAAGGACGCAATATTTTGAGTGCAGTTGAGGAAGGTTTCAAGCGCGCCTGGACTTCAATTTTGGACGGCAATATGTCATCGATCATCACAGCCTTGATTCTGGTGGAAATGGGAACGGGGTTTGTTAAAGGCTTTGCTGTGACGCTCATCATTGGAGTGCTGGCTTCGATGTTTACAGCTGTGGTGATTACCAGAACAATTCTGCGTTTTATCCTTGGACCATGGATCGAGAGTAAGATGTGGTTGGTGGGAGCTAAGAAGGAAAGTATATAATTTTGCGAAACATCCTCCTCGCCCTTAGGGAGAGGATGTCACGTACTCGTGACAGGTGAGGGAAAAGGGCACTATTAAATAAGAAAAGCTATATATAAACATTGTTGATTGATTGTTAAAAGGCTCCTCCCTCATCCGGCCTTCGGCCACCTTCTCCCTAATGGAGAAGGGGATATATAAATTAAAAAATCTATGCTCAACATAATTTCCAAAACCAAATACGCCTATATTTTTTCCATCACCCTTACCGTGCTTAGTGTTATGGCGCTGTTCACTTGGGGGTTGAAATATGGCATCGATTTCACCGGCGGAACTTTGATGGAAGTGAAATTTGAAAATCAGGTTCCTGCTAATCAGGAACTAGAAGAGACGCTCAAGGATTTAAATCTCAAGAGTCTTACTTTGCAATCGACGGGAAATAATTCCGTGCTGATCCGGTATGCCTCTGAGGATGATAAGATCAATCAGACGGTTCTCTCGACGCTCTTGGAAAAATATCCTGACTCGCAAAATTTGCGGACAGATTATGCCAATGCCTCCGTTTCCAGTGAGCTAAAAACCAAATCATTGATGGCAATTTTTTGGGCAGTCGTGGGCATCATGGCTTATGTCGCTTGGGCGTTCCGGCGCGTTTCTCATCCCGTCGCATCTTGGAAATATGGCGCAGGAGCGGTGATTGCGCTTGTTCATGACGTTCTCATAACTATTGGAGTTTTCTCGGTCTTGGGGCATTTCTGGGGCGTAGAGGTAGGCGTGCCGTTTGTGGCGGCCTTGCTCACCATTCTTGGTTTCTCTGTCCATGACACAATTGTGGTCTATGATCGCACACGCGAAAATTTGCAACGCAGTTCGAGCAAAGAAAAATTCCCGGAAATTGTCAATCGTAGTCTCAACGAAACATTGGTGCGTTCAATCAATACTTCACTTACCGTGATCGTGACACTTCTCGCAATCTATATTTTTGGCGGAGAATCGATCAAGTATTTTTCTTTGGCGCTTCTGGTTGGTGTGACTTTCGGAACATACTCGTCAATTTTTATCGCTTCAGCCTTGCTTGTGACGAGTTATAACTTACAAATTAATAATAAATAGATATGTGGAATCCATTTAAAAAAAATGATCAGCAAACCGAAGATCAAAATACTGGTGTCGCGCAAACTGCTTCGGTAAAAACGGATGACGCAAAGAAAGACGATGATTCTCCCAAGATGAATATGCTGCAACGTTTGGCGATGAAAAGGATGGAGCGGATGAGTCCGCAGGAAAAAGCTAAAATGATGCAAGAAGTTTTGAAACCGGAGAATAAGGATAAGTTGCTTTCTGCGATGGAAATGATGCGAAAAAGCGGACAAATTTCTGAGGAGCAATATAGACTGGCCAAGGAAAAGATGGGAATATAGGCAATTTTGGAGATATATTTTTTGCCATTTCGTATATATGGCGTTTGTTCTTTAACTCTGATTGCATAATAGGAGGCAGAATTAGTTTCTTGCTCTTTATCGGTTGGCTGCTTGTTTGGGTGCGTTCATGAAAGGAGGGCGGCTATGAATAAATTCTTGTCGTTGTATTTTCGAGCAAATAAGCGACTCTGTATTTACAGGGGAAGTCTTATTCTACTATTAGCCTTAAGTGAATGCTTTTACGGATTCGCCATAGGTGATTTCTGCATCTTATTGGCGGGAGCAGTGTCGTTTTTGTCACCGTCAAAAAAGGACTTTTTTTATGAAGATCTTTAACCCTGCGAAGTCAGGACTGGGGCGTTGCATCTTATCAACGCCCTATTATTTTGACTTTTTTAGGCTTTAAGGCTAGAATAATACTATGTTGAAATCAAAAATTGAAGAGGTGAAAAAGCAGGTTTTGGAGGAAACTGAGAAGGTCAAAAACAGTGACATGCTTTTTGAGTTGGAAAAAAAATATTTGGGACGCAAGAGTGAATTTGTTGGTTTTCTTAAGAATCTGAAAAATTTGGCACCGGAGGAGAAAAAGCAGATTGGTGAATTGGCCAATAAAACCAAGTTGGAAATTATGGCCATCATCAACGGAAAAAAGGCCGATTTGTCCAATGTCGGAGCAAGCGCAGAAAAAGAGAAAATTGATGTAACGATCCCGGGCAAAAAAAGAGGCGTGGGACATCTCAACCCGATTTCACTCGTGCGCCGTGACATTGAAGATATTTTTACCGGAATGGGATTTGAAATCGCCGATGGACCGGAAATTGAAACTGAATTCTACAATTTTGATGCTTTGAATATGCCAGCTGATCATCCGGCCCGTGAGATGCAAGAAACTTTTTGGTTGAAAAATAAAAAAAACAAAGAGAATTTGGCAATGCGTACACAGACTTCAGCCGTGCAAGCGAAGTATATGGAAAAACATAAACCGCCCTTGCGAATTATTGTCCCGGGTAAGTGTTTCCGCCGTGACGGATCAGACGCGACACATGACAATACTTTCTATCAATTTGAAGCGTTAATTGTGGGAGAAAATATCAACGTTGGACACTTAAAACAAGTAGCGGAGGATTTTTTCTCGCAATTTTTTGGGCGTGAAATCAAAGTGCGCTTGAGACCGAGCTATTTTCCCTTCACGGAACCAAGCTTTGAATTTGATATTTCTTGCACGGTTTGCGGTGGTGTCGGTTGCAAGGCTTGTAAATATAACAAATGGCTGGAACTGGGCGGTGCTGGCATGATCAACCAAAATGTGTTTGAAGCGGTGGGCTATAAACGTAATGCCTACACTGGTTTTGCTTGGGGCTTTGGCTTGGAACGCTTAGCGATGATGAAATATAAAATAGATGATGTGCGGTATTTCCACAGTGGGGATTTGAGGTTTGTTAGGCAATTTTAAATTATGAAATACAGTTTTAATTGGCTCAAGGAATTATCTCAGACGAAATTATCCCCCGAAAAAGCGGCGGAGCTTTTGACGATGCATTCGTTTGAGATTGAGGGTTTGGAAAAAAATAATTCTAGTTTGGATGGCGTGGTTGTTGGTGAAATTTTGAAAATCACAAAACATCCCAATGCCGACAAATTGCAAATTGCAGTCGTAGAGACGAGGCATGCCTCGTCTGTGGGTAAATTACAAATCGTTTGTGGTGCGCCAAATATTGCTGTTGGTCAAAAAGTCCCAGTGGCAACGGTTGGCACAAAATTACCAGGTGATTTTGAAATTAAAGAAGCAGAAATCCGTGGTGTAAAATCTTTTGGGATGCTGTGCGCGGAAGATGAATTAGGGCTAGGTAAGGATCATGCAGGCATTTTGATTTTAGATAAAAAAGCAAAAGTGGGCGAGCCGGCACAGAAATATCTTGGAATGAATAGTGATAGTGTTTTGGAAATCAAGGTTCTGCCGGATCGCGCGCATGATATTTTGAGTCATGTCGGCGTAGCACGAGAGTTGGCTATTTTGGAAAAAAAGAAGTTCGACTATTCTTTTGACGAATTGATTTTGCCAGTCAAAAAAAGCCAGAAACTAAAAGTGGAAATCAAGGACAAGGTTTTGTGCAAAAGATATATCGGCGCAGTAATGGAGAATATTACTATCAAAGAATCGCCAAAATGGCTGAAAGACAGATTGGAAGTTTGCGGTTTGCGACCGATCAACAATGTTGTTGATGCGACGAATTATGTCATGCTTGAGCTGGGGCAACCACTACATGCTTTTGACCTAGAAAAAATCACAGAGCTAAGCTCTCGGAGCCGAGAGCTTAGCTCTGAACAGGCTCATATTATTGTACGTAGAGCAAAAAAGAATGAAGATTTGATTTTGCTGGATGATAGCGGGATTAAATTAAACGAGAATAATTTATTGATCACGAATGGCGATTATGCGTTGGCATTGGCGGGAATCATGGGTGGCAAGGATTCGGGAATTTCAGAAAATACTAAGACAATCGTATTGGAAGCGGCTAGTTTTGATGCGGTGAATATTAGAAAGACAAGAACGGCGCTGGGGCTGAATACGGATTCATCCTATCGATTTGAAAAAGATATTGATCCGAACTTGGCGGAAAAAGCGATAGTGCGGGTCATCGATATTCTAGAACATATTGCCGATGGCAAACTGGAAGGAGTTATTGATATTTATCCCAAGAGAGTTAAATCATGGACAGTCAAATTGGATCTGGAATATGCCAATCGGCTTTTGGGTGAGAAAGTACCAGAGAAAGATGTTTTGAATATTTTGAGTTTGCTTGGAATTAAAGCGCAGAAAAAGAAACTACTTGAATGTACTATTCCAACCTATCGTTTGGATTTGCGGACGCCGGAAGATTTGATCGAAGACATCGGACGCATCTGGGGTTATGAAAAAATCGTTCCGCGGCCGATGATCGCGCAAGTTCTACCAGCCAAAATTAATGAACAAGTTTTTTTTGAAAGAAAGATACAGGATATTTTAACCGGACTTGGATTTGACGAGGTGTATAATTATTCTTTTTATGGCGCCGATGATCTCAAAAAAACGGGTCTCTCGGAAAAGGAGCATTTGCAACTGGCTAACCCGATGAATCCGGATCAGCAGTTTGTCCGCGCGGAACTGGCAGTAAATATTTTGAAAAATGTCCGCGAGAATCTCAAGAATTTTTCTGAGTTTGGCATTTTTGAAATCGGCAAATGCTACGCGCTGAAAAATAACGAGCCCACAGAAGATCGCAATTTGATCTTGGCAAGAGTGCTCGAAAACGACAGCAACTCAGAAACTTTCTATAATCTTAAAGGCGCAATAGAGGATTCCATAGAAGCCTCTATAGAAGCTTCTAATTTGGAGCTGGAGTTTTTGGAAAGTACAAAACCAGCTTCGTTTATGAATTCTAATCGAACGGCTGAGATAAGCTTGGATGGAAAAGTTGTCGGTTATGTCGGAGAAATCAGTCAGTCAGTGCTTGCAAGCTATAAAATTAGCAAGCGATTGGCGATTGCCCAAATCAATCTGGGCCTCCTTCGCCAAGGCTCCCTCCTTCATCAGAACTCCGGCGGGCAAGTCGGCGGGCCGAAGGAATATAAACCGATCAATAGATTTCCGGTTGTCTCACGCGATATTTCAATGATTGTTCCAAGAGGGGTAAAATATGCCGAGATTGAAACTTTGGTCAAAAAAATCGGTGGCGAATTAGTTGACAGTGTTTCACTGTTTGATCGTTTCGAAGCCAAAAACAGTATGGCCATCCGGATTGAAATGAGCGCCAAAGACCGCACATTGGAAAGTGCAGAGATAGATGGGGTGATGGAGAAGATTGTATTGATATTGGATAAAAATTTGAAAATAGAGATAAGAAAATAAAAAAATAACAACTGTTCTTTTTGAGAAGGAGGTGTAAGATGCTTTTTGAGGTTTCTATTTTTGATGAGATGATAGAAAAAGGTACGCCGCTTCCAGACAATATCTGCAAGGATTGTGGAGGAGAGGTCGCAAAAAGTGTGAGCAGCGTTCTTCGGGGCGTGTATTATTATGGTCCTCCAGTTTGTCAAGGATGTGGTCGGGAATATAGATATGCGACAAATGTCCCGGCCAAAGGGATACTTGATTTACGTAAGATGGCATCACAACGCTATATTTAATCCCTGACGCTATTATTGGGGCGATGCTTAGCCAAGCTCGCTCCAAAACTTATAAAAAAACTTTTTTAATATATATCATCAATGAAAGAAATTCCAAAAACCTACGAACCCCAAAAATACGAAGACAAGATTTATGCGCTTTGGGAAAAATCTGGAAAGTTCAATCCGGATAATTTAAAGTTGCCGAAAAATGCCAAGCCCTACACGATCATTCTGCCTCCGCCAAATATTACCGACAAGCTGCATCTGGGGCATGCGTCGATTATTGCGATTGAAGATTTACTCATCCGCTTCCACCGCATGAAAGGATATCGCGCGCTCTATCTTCCCGGAACTGACCATGCTTCGATTGCCACTCAAAATGTAGTAGAGAAGAAGCTTTTGAAAGAACAAGGATTGACGCGGCACGACTTGGGTCGGGAAGAATTTTTGAAAGAAGTTTGGAAATTTTTGCGCGTAACGCAAGCGACAATCCTTAATCAAGCGCGCAAGATGGGCGGATCTTTTGATTGGTCGCGCGAAGCTTTCACGCTGGACAAGCAAAGACAAAAAGCGGTGACGCGGATGTTTTTGGATATGCACAACGAAGGTTTGGTGTATCGGGGAAAAAGAATTGTCAATTGGTGTCCGCGTTGCAAATCGACTTTGGCGGATGACGAGGTGGAATATAAGGAAGAAATTGGAAAACTGTATTGGTTGAAATACGGTCCGTTTGTTTTGGCGACCTCACGACCAGAAACAAAACTGGGCGATACGGCCGTCGCGGTTTATCCAGGAGATAAGCGTTATGCGGATATGGTCGGCAAGAAATTTATGATTCCTGGAGTACTGGGAGAATTTGAAATTACCGTAGTAGCTGATCGAGCGGTTGACCCAAAATTCGGAAGCGGGGCAATTAAAGTTACTCCAGCGCATGATTTCACAGACTATGCCATTTCCCAAAAGCACAATATTGCGCTAAAGCAGATCATTGATGAAGATGGTAAGATGATGGCGAATTGTGGAAAGTATGCCGGAATGACGACGCTGGAAGCGCGGAAAGCCATCGTAGCGGATATGGAAAAAATGGGACTAATTGATCACATTGAAGAAGGCTATGTCCATAATCTGGCGACTTGTTATCGCTGCGGGACAACCATTGAGCCGATTCCGTCCGAACAGTGGTTTTTGGCGGTGGACAAAAAACTCAAACGCTTCAAGGGAAAATCATTGAAGGAAAAAGCTTTGGAGGTAGCCAGAAAAGGCAAGATAAAATTTCATCCGCATCGCTTTACTAAACGCTATCTTGATTGGATGAGCAATCTCCATGATTGGTGTATCTCACGCCAAATCTGGTTTGGGCATGAATTTCCGGTTTGGTATAGAAACAGTGAACCCTCCTTCGCTAAAGCTACGGCGGGCGAGCAGGAAAAAGAAATATTTGTTGGTGAAAAAGCGCCGAAAGGTAAAGGTTGGGTCAAAGATCCAGACACTTTTGACACTTGGTTTTCTTCTGGAATGTGGTCATTTTCTACTCTCGGCTGGCCCACCTCCGTTAAAACTACGGCGGGCAAGCCGTATAAAATCATTAAAACAGGGGATTTGGCGAAGTTTCATCCGACTCAAGTTTTGGAAACCGGCTATGATATTCTAACTTTATGGGTTTCGCGCATGATTATGATGACGCTTTTTGCGCTGGATGAAATTCCCTTTGAAAATGTTTATCTGCATGGGATGGTCTTGGATCAATTTGGCAAAAAAATGTCAAAATCGAAAGGTAATGGCATCGATCCATTAAGTATGGTTGAAAAATTTGGGGCAGATGCAGTGAGACTATCCTTGCTTATCGGTTCAACGCCGGGGAATGATATGCGCCTGTCGGAAGAAAAGATTGCCAGTTACCGAAATTTTGTCACTAAGCTGTGGAATATTTATCGTTACTGTGACCACGCGGACAATAAATTTGCTTTGGTAGAAAAAATAACAAAGCGCGATCTGAAATCACTTTCTGACAGATGGGTCGTCGCTCAACTCCACGAAACTATCGAAGAGATTACTAAAAATCTAAATGAGTATAAGTTTTCATCAGCCGGAGAGACGCTGGAAAAATTCATCTGGAATGATTTTGCTGATTGGTATGTCGAGATAAATAAGTTGGAAAAAAATTCAAAGGTATTGGGTTATGTTTTGGATAAGATTTTGAAGTTATCTCATCCGTTTGCGCCGTTTGTGACAGAAAAAATTTGGCAGGATTCCTTGGCACGCTATAGCTTCAGCGGAGGCGGCGCATTGTTAATGGTCGAGAAATGGCCATTAGCAGACAAAAAACTTTTAGACAAGGATGCTCAAAAGAATTTTGGCACTCTTCAACAAGCAGTAGCTAAGCTCAGGAATATCCGCACTAACTATCATATCGATCCGGGGAAAATAATCCAGGCCTATTCTAAGAAAATTGAAAACAAAGAAGTTTTGGAAAAACTGGCCAGGATAAAAATTGACGTCATGTCAAAAGGAAATTTCAAGGGCGTAGTGATTGCTGAGAAAAATATTAAGTTGACTTTGGCTATCGCAGATCTCATTGACGTAGAAAAAGAAAAAACCCGACTAACGAAAGAGATTTCTAATTTGGAAAATTTAGTCGCCAAAGCTGATGCGCTTTTGAAAAACAAGAATTTTATCCAAAGCGCGCCTGCCGAGGTAGTGGCGATCAATAAAACTAAACTGAAAGAATATGGCGAGAAGTTAAAAATTCAGAAAGAATTATTGGGGAATCTGGATTAGGGAGCTCTATTCAGGATAAATCCATCGAAGGTGGCGGGTCATCATTTGACTCGTCTTTTTTGTATGGTTTACAAATTTGCCAGATTGTGCTAAGATTATAAAAGGATGTGGTAGTACATTTTGACAAATATTGGCTTAAATTGGCCATTTATCAAAGTAAATTGAGTAATAGCCCCGACGTTCGCGTCGGGGAGGAAAGTCCGGACATTCATCCCTGACGTCAAGTCAGGGGAAGGGTAATGGGTAACCCCCATACGGAGTGATCCGCGAGGTGCGAGCAGAGACGCTTTTATTAGCAATAATAAAGGCACCCCGCTTTGGTGGGGTGAGTCCTGGAAGTAATTTCAGGGTTGAAACGGCTAAATCCTTACCTGGATGCAAGGCCGTGTCCTGTATTTTAATTAGATACGGGAAGTGCCGCTTGACTCCGACGGCAACGTCGGAGCTAGATAAATTATTACTTTTAACAGAATCCGGCTTACAGATTTACTTTGATAAATGTTTGATTTAATTTAAACGCAAGCTATGAAAAAATCCGAATTATTTTTTAGTGCCATCCAGGTTCCGGTCGATTTTGCAATGATCATCCTGGCAGCCCTTACCGCTTTTTCCGTCCGCAACGTCCCTAGCATCATCCAACTCAAGCCCCTACTCTATTCTTTTCCGTTTGACATCTATCTGCGGATTATTTTTATGGTGGCGCCCTTATTCATCTTGATTTATGCCTTCGAAGGACTCTATGATATCCGCGTCACGCGAAAATTTTGGAAAGAAGCGCTGAAAATTTTTGGCGCCACTTCTATCGGGCTGGTCATTATTATTGTGGCAATATTTTTGAAACGAGAGTGGTTTTCTTCTCGCTTTATTATTTTAGCCGCTTGGCTTTTGGCAACGACCTATGTCGTGATCGCGCGCTACCTGCTTCAGTTGGTGCAGAAATGGTTTTTGCGCAACCGGGGGATTGGCGTGCATAGAGTGCTCTTGATCGGAAAAAATTCTAAGATGAATGTCATTTTGCGAACGATCAAAGAAAATAAAAACCTTGGTTACCAAGTTGTTGATCAGATCGATACGGCGCATCTCAAAGTGATCAAGAAAGTCAAAGAAGACCGGGGCATTGATGAAATTATTCTTTGCGAATCTTCCATTACGGATGACGAACAGGAAAAATTGATCGACTATTGCACTATCCATAATATCGTCTATAAATATATCCCGACCGGATTGCAAACCTTCAAATTCGAAATTGGGATGCTTGATGGACAACCGCTGATTGAGATTAAAAATACCCCGCTGGACGGTTGGGCAAGAATCATCAAAAGAACTTTTGATATTATTTTTTCTATTTTGGGAATTATCGTTACTTCGCCGATTATGCTCTTGACGGCAATTGCAATCAAGCTCGATAGCAAGGGCCCGATTATTTACAAAAACGAACGGGTTGGGGGAGATGGAAAGAAGTTCCCGGTCTACAAATTTCGCTATATGCGCTGTGACTATTGTACGGATCCGACCACTCCGGAGGGCCGAAAGGCGATTGAATTTGAAAAACAACTGATTGAAAAACAAAGTGTCCGGCGCGGTCCGCTCTACAAGATTAAAGCTGATCCACGGCGTACGCGCGTGGGAAGTTTCATCGAGCGCTATTCCATCGATGAATTGCCTCAACTGTTCAATGTGCTTTTTGGTTCGATGAGCTTGGTCGGGCCACGACCGCATCAGGAAAGAGAGATTGAAAAATACATGGAATATCATCGTCGTTTGCTTACAATCAAGCCCGGTGTTTCCGGGATGGCGCAGATTTCCGGCCGGTCGGATCTGGATTTTGAAGATGAATATAAATTAGATCTCTACTACATCGAGAATTGGTCGATGCTACTAGACGTCATAATTTGCCTCAAAACTGTTGGTGTGCTATTTTCTAAGCGCAGAAATCTCTAAGAATCCCTAAAAAAGAAAAAGATGCGGATCGCTTTAGCCCATGATTATCTGGTTCAGTGTGGAGGTGCAGAAAAAGTGCTGGATTGTTTTTGCGAACTTTTCCCCTATGCGCCGATCTATACAATAATTTACGACAAAAAACTGATGCATGGTATGTTTGAAGATAGGAATATAAAAACTTCCTATTTGCAACGAATTCCCTTTGCTCCTACGAGGCATCGAATTTTTCCACCCCTAATGCCAGCGGCGATTGAGCAATTTGATTTTTCAAACTACGACATTGTGCTTTCTGATTCGTCCAGTTATGCCAAAGGCATCATTACCGGTCCGCAAACGTTGCATATCTGCTATATGCACACGCCGATGCGTTATGCTTGGGATGATTGTCATAAATATACGACTGATTTTTATTTTCCTAACTTTATTAAGAAGATTGTTCCATTTTTCATGAACTATATCCGCATTTGGGACAGGATCAGTGCCGATCGCCCGGATAAAATTATTGCCAACTCTAATTTTATTTCCAGGAGGATCAAGAAATATTACAAAAGAGATTCTATTGTCATCAATCCGCCGATAACTTTTGACAATTTCTATGTTAGCGAAAAAACGGAAGACTATTTCTTGATGGCCGGACGGTTTATGGCCTATAAGCGTTTCGATATTGCGATTAAAGCTTTTAATGAACTGAAGTTGCCCTTGAAAATATTAGGTCGGGGACCGGAAGTTAATCGGCTTAAGAAAATTGCCGGACCGAATATTGAATTTTTAGGAAGAGTGCCAGAAAAAGAGCTATTTAGATATTTTTCTTGCTGTAAGGCATTTATTTTCCCTCAAGAGGAAGATTTTGGCATTGCAGCGATAGAGGCAATGGCTTCTGGTCGCCCGATCATTGCGTATCGCGGGGGAGATATTCCCGAGCACATTGAAGAGGGAGTCACAGGAATATTTTTTGAACATCAAACAGTTGAGGATATTATCTCGGCAGTTAAACAATTTAAAGAAAGTGATTATGATCCAAAATATATCAGAGAGAAAGCCTTAAGATTTGACAAGAAAATTTTTAAAGAAAAGATTAAAAACTATATTGAAAAAGAACTGGCAGTACATTTAGAAAAGCAAGCCAAGTCTAATCCTTAAAAAGCACCAATATGGAACTAAAAGAATATTTCAAGATAATTAAGAATAATCTACGTGTATTCATTGGAACCGCTGTTGTTCTTTTTGCGATTGTTTCTGGTTATCTTATTTCGCGTCCCGCTTCCTATGCAACATCACTGACGTTGAATGTCACCCGCAGCGGCGTCCAGGATACGCCGGATTATAAATATGACGACTTTTATCGTCTGCAAGCGGATGAAAAATTTGCGGAGACTGTTGTAGAATGGCTGAAAAGTCCTCGCGTGGAAGAAGATATTTACACCGAAGCGGGGATCAATACAGCGGATTATAGCTTAAAAAGATTGACCAAAAGTATCTCTGCTGACAAATTATCTTCCCAGCTTATTGCGGTTAGTTTTTCCGCCCCTGATGAAAAGATTTCTCATAAGATTGCTTCGTCCGTGGCAAAAATTGTTTCCCAGAATGTGCAAAATTTAAACAAGGATCAAAATGAAAATACCTGGTTTGAGGTATTATCAAGTGATCCGGTCATTCGGATCGAAGAAGCCAGCTCGCTCGTCATGTTGGCGATTTTTTGCGGGTCGATTTTTTTGGCCTTTTGGGCAGTCATGTTCCGGCATTATTTAAAATAACGAAAAGTAATGGCAACGATCTGCATCGATGTGCGCTGTCTTTCAGAAGGGAGGAGAACTGGAGTGGAAGAATATACACTAGGGCTTCTTTTAAACCTGTTTGAATTGGACAAAAATAATGAATATATCTTGTTTTTTAGTGCATGGAAAGCGCCCGGTTTTGATTTTGATTTGTTTTTGAAATATCCCAATGTTCAACTAAAAAAGGTCCATCTACCCAATAAGTTATTGAACTTCTTGTTTTGGTACTTGGACTGGCCCAAGATTGATAAACTAGTTGGCGGAGCAGACGTGGTCTTTTTCCCTAATATTTTTTTTGGAGCGGTAAGCGAAAACGTTCGGATGATTGTGACCATGCATGATCTCTCTTTTGAAAGATATCCGGAATATTTTTCTTGGAAAAGACGCCTGTGGCATGTGTTTATCAATCCCCAAAAAATTTGTCGGCGTGCTGATAAAATAATTACAGTTTCAGACTCTTCCGCGACGGATATTGCCAGTTTATACAAAATTAACCAAAAAAAAATTTGCGCCATCCTAAGTGCGATTGAGAAAGATTTTTACGTGCTTGATCGCAATAACACAAAACTGATCGAAGTCAAGGAAAAATATCATTTACCATTTAAATTCATCCTTTATCTAGGTACAATTGAACCAAGGAAGAATATCCTCGGAATAATCAAAGCCTTTAATCGCCTCCAGGCCTCTGCCGTCACCGAGAAAGACCAAGATATTTTGAAATATAAACTAGTCCTAGCGGGATCGCCTGGTTGGCTAGGGGAAGAGATTTTTGCTGAAATTGAGCGGTCTGAATTTAGAGAAAAGATAATTTTACCTGGCTTTATCGCTGATGAGGACAAGGCTTACGTTTATAATCTTTCCGCACTGTTTATCTACACATCATTCTTTGAAGGCTTTGGTTTTCCTCCACTGGAAGCAATGCGTTGTGGCGTGCCCGTGATTGCTGCTAATAATTCATCACTTCCTGAAATTTGCGCGGACAGTGCAATATTAATCGATCCGCACAAACCGGAAGAGATTCTTGAGGCGATAAAGCAGATTCTGAAAAACAAAGACTTGCGTGAAAAATTGATCAATAGGGGAATAAAAAAAGCCCAAGAATTCACCTGGAAAAAGACCGCCGAAAAAACTCTAGAACTTTTTTCTGCTTAGTTTTTTTATTGGATTAAAAATGGTATAATTAAATTAAGTTAACTAAAAAGAAGTTAGGTACGAAAAGTTAAAAATTTATTATTATATTTGCAAACTTGCCCGCCTGCAACGCTTCGCGTAGCGATGCGGGCAGGTAATTCATAAATATTTCATGAAGATTGGAATTGATGCGCGCTTTTTTGGCTCGGTGGGCAAGGGGCTGGGGCGTTATACGCAAAAATTGATCGAAAAATTAGAGGAAATTGATCCAGTCAATGAATATTTTGTTTTTCTCAAAAAGGAAAATTATGATGAGTACCAACCTAAAAATTCTCAATTCAAAAAAGTTCTGGCAAATTATCATTGGTATTCATTTGCCGAGCAACTTTTTTTTCCATGGATGCTAAGGGGATACAAGCTGGACCTGGTGCATTTTCCGCATTTCAATGTGCCAATTTTTTATCGGAAGAAATTTATTGTTACAATTCACGATCTGATCTTGATCCATTTCCCCACGATCAAAAATACCACGCTCAATCCACTGTTCTATCGGTTGAAATTTCTAGCTTATCGCCTGATTATAAACTCGGCCGTTAGACGCTCAGAAAAGATTATTGCTGTTTCTCATTTCACCAAAAAAGATATTTTGGAAAACTACCAAAATATAGCGGAAGATAAGGTGGTAGTTACATATGAGGCCTGTGAGGATTTCTGCATGTTGAGTCCTAACAGAGATGATAAAATTTTGGAATATTATGGTATAATAAAACCATACCTGATCTATGTCGGGAATGCCTATCCGCATAAAAATTTAGAAAATTTAGTCCGGGCTTTTTCTTCACTTTCCACGAAATATCCAGATCTTAGGCTGGTCTTTGTGGGGAAGGAGGATTATTTCTATCTGAGATTAAAAAAACTGATCATTGCGGAGAAGATCCAAAAAATTATCTTTGCCGGTCACGTCCCAGATTATGAACTGGATACCTTGCAACATAACGCCAAAGCTTATGTTTTCCCTTCGCTCTACGAAGGATTTGGACTACCCCCGCTTGAAGCGATGGCCAAGGGAACGCCAGTGATTTCATCCAATCATCCCTGCATGCAGGAAATTCTCGAGGACAGTGCCTATTATTTTAACGGAAAAAATAAGACGGAGATAGCGCAGGCAATCGATACGATACTAACCGATAATATCTTGAGAAAAAAAATGATTGCGGCAGGCTATGCCCAGATCAGGAAGTATAGCTGGAAAAGAATGGCCAAGGAGACTTTGGGAATATATGAGAGTATTAAGATATAAAAATGCAACACACAAAGAAATCCAAAAATAGAATTTCCCCTAAAATGTTTGATGTCAAGCCGGTTGACAAAGATGGTAATTTGGATTTGAAAAAAATAAACCGACCAACTCGTATCCTAAAACTGGAACGGCTATCATTAAAAACGGAACCGTCAAAGTTAAGATCGGCAGCAGTTTTCTATGATGTGCGCCAGACGACTCCCTGTGAGGACGAGGCAAGAAGATTTAGACGATTCATCGATGAAGAAAAGAAGATGACTTCGCTAAAAAACAAAGTTGCCAGCATCAGCGTTTCTGAAAACATTAATACTGATCATATTGTCCTAGTGAAAAACGAGAAGGCTCTTTTGGAAAAAAGATTGGCAGAAGAAAAAAAGCTTCGTCTGGAAAAAAAGATTGAGTTCGCTCTGGCGCGTGAGCAAGCAGAAAGACAAGCAGAGATGGAAAGGCGACAAGATGCCTTACTGCAAGTTCAGCTAAAAAAACAACAAAAAATTGAAGAGCAAAAACTGAAGTTGCTACAAAAAGAAAAGGCTCTCGAAAAAATAAAGCAAGCAAAGCTTGCAGCAAAAAAACAGAAAAAGCGAAAAAATAAATCACACTCCAATTCGGTCAAGAATTTTTTTGCCCTATTCGCATCTAAACCGGAAGCCTCTTTCGATCAAAAAGACAATCCGCCAAAAAAGCGGACCGTATTTTCTTTTGTCGCTATGGCGGCGTGTGTTTTTTTTCTCGTTTTTGGCGTCGGATTTTTTTATCGCAGTTTGCGGGTCAAGAACTTGGCCATTGAAAATGGCAAGATCGCTTATGCCAGCCTAAATGAAGCGAAAGAGGGCATAAAAGAGCGTAATTTTGACAGTGCGATTCTCAAATTCAATGATGCTTACGATCGTTTCAATACTGTCCAATCTGACATTAATAGTTTGGGAAATGTCTTAGTAGAATCGTCCAAGTTTTTCCCATATCTCTCTAAACTTTCTTCTGGAGAACAACTCTCCGATGCGGGAAAAAATATTTCCCGCATCGGCGTGTTGGCAACGGACATTCTGAAAACGCTAAATGAAATTAAAAATCCGCTCGGCAGTGATGAACCAATTGCATATTTGAAAATTTTTCAAAACGTGGATCAAAATCTGACTGAGATTGCCATACGCATGAATGATCTTCAGGGTAATTTGGATAATATCAACCTTGAAGATATTCCTGCTGAACAGCGGAATCAATTTATTGATCTAAAAAACAAATTACCAGAAATCAATAAATTCGTCTCTAGCTTTTCTGAAGAAGAAAAAGTCTTGACGGATGTTTTGGGTGGGAATGGTCCGCGTAAATACCTCTTTCTCTTCCAAAATAATCAAGAGATGCGGGCCACTGGTGGGTTTATAGGAACCTATGCTGTTTTGGATATAGCGGATGGCAATGTGAGAAGTTTTTTCGTGGATGGAATTTTCAATCCAGATGGACAGTTGAGAGAGAAAGTGATTCCACCGGCGCCGATCCAAAAAATCAGCGCTGCCTGGAGCTTGCATGATAGCAATTGGTTTCCCGATTTTCCAGTGTCAGCAGAGAAGGCCTGTTGGTTTTATGAAAAAACTGGCGGACCGACAGTGGATGGGGTGATCACGATGACGCCGACTGTCATGCAAAGACTTTTGGAAATTACTGGACCGATTGAAATGTCTGACTATGGCGTGACCATCGACAAGGATAATTTTATGGAGAATATCCAGACTGAAGTGGAAATTAACTATGATAAAGAAGAAAATCAGCCAAAAAAAATTCTGGCCGATCTGGCACCAAAGATTCTTGATCGCATCTTCAATGCAAAAAATATTTCTGATATATCCAAAACGATGGATGTGCTTCTGGCGAGTCTAAATGAAAAACACATATTGATTTATTCCAAAAACTATAACATCGAAACAATGCTTTCAAATAACGGCTGGTCAGGAGAAGTTTTGAACACGGACAAAGATTATCTTTCCGTGATTAATACCAATATTAATGGCTACAAAACTGATGGGGTAATTGATGAAACAATCGCTCATAGGGCGGAAATCCAGACTGACGGGTCAATTATTGACACTGTGACAATAACCAGGCATCATAATGGAGGTAATACGCCATATGTTTGGTGGAACAGGGTCAATGCGGACTATATGCGCGTCTACGTACCTAAGGGGTCGAAATTGATCAGTGTTTCCGGCCAGACTCAAGAATTTGACTCTCCTCCGATTGATTATCAGGCCTTAGGCTTCAAGCATGATGCGCAGGTGGAAATGGAAGAAGATGGAACAATTATCGATCCGCAAAATGGAACACGGATTTATAATGAATCTGATAAGACCGTCTTTGCGAATTGGATCTATGTCAGTCCACAGGAGTCAGCTACGATGAAATATTCCTACATTTTGCCATTTAAATTAGATACCAATTTAACTACGAAACCAGCCGATACTTATTCACTTTTAGCGCAAAAACAATCCGGCAGTGTGAGTAGTAAATTTTCCACAGATATAATTTACCCCGATTTTTATAAAACAATTTGGAAATATCCTAGTGAGAATATGACGAATTTTTCCACCGGGGAAGAAAATAAAAAAGGTTTTGAGTTAGATAGTGATTTGAAAATAGATAGATTTGTCGGTGTAGCATTTGAGAAAAGTAACCCCTAGCACTAAATTTTTGTGATAAGAAAATTTCTTAATAATAAATTATTACTGAACTCTGAGCCATCGCATTCGGTAATTTCGGCCGCTTTTGTGATTACGATTGCGGGACTAGCGAGTCGGATTCTTGGTCTTGTCCGGGATCGCTTTTTGGCTTCGACGTTCGGAGCCGGCGACACGCTTGATGTCTATTATGCTGCTTTTCGCATTCCTGACCTGATCTATAATGTTCTGATTCTTGGCGCATTGAGTGCGGCTTTTATCCCGGTTTTCACAACGCTGATCAGTCAAAAAAAGGACAAAGAGGCATGGGAAATGGCCAACGGCGTGATGAATCTGGTCATAACCTTCGTGATTCTTCTGTCATTGATTTTTTGTCTTTTTGCGCCCTATCTGATGAAACTGATCACACCAGGCTTTCCGGCGGACAAGATGGCGCGAGTCGTCATGTTCACGCGGATAATGTTTCTCAGTCCTATTTTTCTGGGAATCAGCGGAATTTTCGGAGGAATTCTGACTTCCTACAAGCGCTTTCTGATCTATTCGTTTGCGCCGATTTTCTACAATCTTGGCATCATCTTGGGGGTAGTTTTTTTTGTGAGATTATGGGGTCCGATCGGTCTAGCCTGGGGAGTGGTTCTTGGAGCGTCATTGCATATGTTAGTCCAATATCCCGCGGCGAGGCATTTGGGTTTTCGGCACAACTTGGCTTTTCGCAAATATTTTTATGACAAGGACATCCGCCACATCGCAAAACTAATGATTCCGCGGACGATGGGAATTGCCGTTTCACAAGCCAATCTTTTTGTCATCACAATTTTTGCTTCGACGCTTGCTGCCGGCAGTCTCTCGATCTTTAACTTTGCCCAAAATCTGCAAAGTGTGCCATTGGGAATTTTTGGCGTCTCTTTTTCTATCGCTGCTTTCCCGACCCTCTCGGCTTTTTGGGCGACGGACAATCGGAAAAATTTTGCCCAAACTTTTGCCCAAACATTTTGTCAAATTATGTTTTTTGTCGTGCCACTGAGTATTTTTATCCTACTTTTGCGCGCACAAATCGTCCGCGTGACGCTTGGTGCGGGAAAATTTGATTGGAATGATACGACGCAAACATTTGAATGTCTGAAATATTTCACGCTCAGTCTTTTCGCGCAAAGTGTCATTCCACTACTCACCCGATCATTCTATGCTATTCAAAATACCAAAACACCGTTTTACATCGCGATTTTCAGCGAGCTGATCAATATCACGGCAGTGTTACTTTTGATCGACAGGTTTGGCATCCAGGGGCTAGCGATGGCGTTTTCTCTCACCAGTCTTGTTCAGATGCTCCTGCTATTTTTCGCACTGCGTTCCAAATTTGATGATTTGGGGGACAAAAAAATTATAAAATCAATCGGACAGATCTCCTTGGCGGCAATTTTTTCCGGTATCGGAGTGCAAATTTTCAAATATGTGGTCGCTAGATTTGTGGATCTGGATACTTTTTTAGGTGTGTTTGCCCAGCTCATTATCCCCGGAGCAATCGGGATTTTAATCTTCCTCATTCTTTGCCACTCTTTACAACTGGAAGAATATGTGAGTTTCAAAAAATCCCTAACCAGAAAAATTTTCAAAGACAAAAAAAATATCACCGAGAATACTGGTGAGGTTAGTGGAGTATAAGGTGAATCCTCCTCGCCCTTTGGGAGAGCCTGCCTGCCGGTAGGCAGGGATGTCACGAGCACGTGACAGGTGAGGGCAAGGGTAATAAATTGTAGACAAATTAAGTTTTGGCTACTTTTTTAATATTCCTCAGCCCCAAAAACAATAAAATAAAAATTGTAATTTTCAAAAGATAGTGACTATGCGGATCGAGAAAATTTTTGGTCAGTGGCGTGATCGGTCTGGTAATAAGGTGTGTCACGATGCCGATCGGTAGTGTCAAAAAGACCCAATTTTTTTTGGGAATTTCTAAATTGAATAATTTGCGAAATAGCCAGGAGAGCAGGGGAGATAACAAAAATAAGCCTAAAAAAGCCACACCAAAATCAAAGATGGCGTATTCGCCGAAGCGAAAATGACGAAGGTATGAAATTGAAAACATAATTTGATCAGGTTAGTTTGCTTGGCGGTTTTATTTCACTGCCAAACATCCAAAGAGGAGTTTTATTAAAAATTTTTTTGGCTTCCTTTTCTAAAATTCCTGAAATTACTTCAGGGGGAGCATCGAAATAGGGTTTAAATTGAGAAAGTTTCTTATTGCCCAAAATATTCCACTTAGTGTGTCCGCCCATAAAAGGCGAGGGTAAGGCGAAGACGACCCGGCTAACTTTGTATTCTCGAGCCATGAAAGAACACATCGGGCAGGGCTCGCAATTGGAATAAAGCGTACAATCTTTCAGGTGGGATGTTTTTAGGTGCTTATGCGCCTTGTCCAAAGCAAGCACTTCCGCGTGTTCGTAGATTTTTCCAGCCGCATTATTAGACGCCTGCGCAATTATTTTTCCATCTCTGACAATCAGCGCTCCGAACGGAGCGTCGCCTTTTTCAAGGGATTTTTCAGATAACTCGATGCAACGGCGGATAAATTCTTGGTCTTGTTTTTTTGTGGGCATAGCATTGTATTTTAGGATCTTTTGGCTTTTTCATAAATTATTTTGTGCTCTTTTAAAATAATATCCTTGAGACGATGGTTGATTCCGTCATAAGTAAGCACATCAACATTTCTGCCGAGCTTATCTTCTAGTTCAATTTTAAGCCCAACGAGATCAAGAAGGCTCTTATTTTTGTCAAGTTTCACGAGAATATCAACATCACTTTTCTTTGTTTCTTCGCCTCTAGCGAACGAGCCGAAAATAGACGCCCTGAGAACTCCTTGGTGCTTTAAAATGGGGACTATTTGATTTTTGATAGTTAATGTAGTCATGAATATATTGTAGCAAAAGATTTAAAATTGAGCAATTTCACTTAACGTTTCTCGATATCCGACGTTTCAATAAAGCGAAGCGAATTGAAATGTGGCGTAGCCTTTACAGATGTCGAGTGTTAGACGATGTTATAAAAATTTATTTCCTTTTTAAAATTTGTTTTACTTCTTTCACCTCTTGTTCTGTTGCAAGAATTTCTTTTGATTTATTCCATGTGCTTGTATCTATACCGAGGTGCAAGACGTAATCGCAAGCAACAAAAATACGTCTATTTCGTTTTTTCATTGAATTAGGATTCCATTGAGCCAGCTCCCAGTCAACGTCTCTGTTCCTGAAGTGGGGAAACGGATAACATCGCACAAACTCTTCTTTCTTCATCAACATTGTTATCATCCTCTCGTTATCCTTCTCTTTCATTAAAATATTTTTTCCGTGTAGTTTGATTTTCTTTTCCGAAATCGCTTTGTGTTCTATAGAGTCATGACCACTAATCAGTCCAATTTGATAATGCTCAGAACAAAGTTCAACCAAGTCTTTGACCGGTTTCTTGAAATAAGCATCAGCATCCATAATCATAACGTATTGTGGCGATTTGTAATTCACATAATCACAATCCTCCTGAATAACCTTGGCAAATACATTTGCGACATAAGGTATCCCCATGTTTTCAGGAAAAAATATTTTATTGATTCTGACTTGATCACTTTTTAAACCTTCAACTATCTTTCGAGTTTTAGAGTCACTACCGTTATTCATTATCCAAATTGTAGCGTCTAATCCTTTGAGATTTGAAAGTAAAGAAGTAAAACAAATTTTAAAAAGTTCCCCTCTATTCCATGTAGGGATACAAATAGCTAAGGATGGTTTAATTTGGCTCACTTTTTTAATGCTCATAGAAATAAATTTTTATAATTTCGTTGTGGTGAAATGGAACAAGCGGAGCGCGTGACATTTCGCCACAACGTTAGTGATATGAGAAGTTTTTATTTTTCTTCCTTAATTTAAGTTATAGAGAAGAGAAAAATAAAAATTTGGACGGAGAGAAATGATAAATTTATTTTTGTCACTACTTACTAAGAATAAAAAATTAGAATTGGGCGGGGAGGCTACAACATAGCCTCCCCATTGGTGCTTATTAAGCGGTTTTATTACGAAAATACCTCGATAGCGAGAGAATGTGCAAGATAAGAAGATATGCCGCAAAATACAGCGTGATTATTATGTTGGACAATGTTTCATGAGACACAAGGCGGGAAACATTAGTGCAGGAAAGAACGATGGTCATGATTTCAATTGAAATAACGCCACTTACAATGATACAAATTAAAATATCTGCGAAACTTAAGTTTTTCATTTCACACCTCCATCGGTTTATGGTTTTTTCTTACGAGCCCAATTCTAATTTTTTATTCAATTTTCAAAAGACAAAAATAAATTTATCATTCCTCGCAGTCTCATATCACTTGTTAAGTGAAGTTGGCCATTGAAATACAGATATACTATTTGATAGCTGATGACTTAAATTAGCAGAAATGCTTATAAAAGTCAACGCCAATTTCATTTAACGCTGAGCTATGCGAAGTTCCGATGTACTCATCGGAATTTGGGCGACAGCCGCCTAGCGAGAGTTGTGCGATGTGGCAGGCGCGGTAAGTAATCTCAGGCCTTCTTTAAAAGAATAGCCCCTTCGCATAGCTCAGCGTTGTGGTGAAATGGAACAAGCGGAGCGCGTGACATTTCGCCACAACGTTTCGGCATCATCCGAAGTTTTTGTTTCTTTTCCTAATTGTATTTACAAAAGAAAAGAAGAAATAAAAATTTGGGTCGAAGAAAATTGATACTCTTTTGAAATATAAATGCGTCAATTTTCTGAGCCGGATATGCCGTGTTGTGCGATGTTCAAAAAAGATTTCTTCCTTATTGAATTTATAAGCCTAAAATTTTATTTTTTTCTTAATTCAAAAATCATAAAAAGCGGAATTTTTGTATGGATGTCATAGAAATTTGGTTTTTCCTTGATGACGCCCTTTGTGGGTTTTGGCTCAATAAAATCCGAAATAAAAAATTCGCTTTTTATGATATCCTTTATGATTTCTGCCAACGGACGATGATAATAACTGACCTTGAATTCATTAAACCAAATGTCATCAATTTTTCTGGCGTTTAGATAGTCGCCAAAAACCTTGCATTCTCCTGACTCATATTTTTCATATCCTAGCAAAAACGTATTCTTACCATTATAGCGGTTGACTTCAGCACTCCATTTGACTGGATGATGTGTGGAGAAAAGGAAAGTGCCATTCTTTTTTAAAACTTTGTAAATACCACGCAAGGTTTTTGTCCAATCTTTCACGTAGTGCATTGTTAAGCTGGAGTAAACAAAATCAAAAGAATTGCCAGAAAAATTGATTCTCTCCATATCCATGACACGGAATTCAAGGTCAGGATAACTTTGTTTGGCGACTTCAATCAAACCCTTTGAAATATCTATGCCGACAACTTTTTTCGCGCCAAGCTTGGCCAGGTGTTCACATTCCTCGCCCGTGCCACAACCAACACACAAAACACTTTTTCCTTTTAGATCAGGAAGCTTCTTATACATCGCCGGCTTTTCCAAATACTTGTGGGCATGATTATTCCCGCTTCGTAACTTCCTTGCCCAGTTGTCGGCATAGTTGTCGTAGGATTTAATTGTTCGTTTGTCTGTTGGCATAAAAAAATAAAATTTTGGGCTTATAAAAATAAAAAATCTTTTTTGAATTTCGCCACAACGTTTAGGAATATCAGAAGTTGCGCCCATGTTTATAGGCCGAAACTTTAAAAATCCACTTGTTAAAATTATATCACTAAACTTGAAATGTCGTCAGCGCAATTTGGGAGAAAAAAATTTGCATACCTTGAATATATAATTACGCAAATTTTTTAAACCTGATATTCCTTGTTATGTGATGTAAAAATTTTGCGTTCGTTACACCTCACAAATCTCTAATGGCAAATCATCAGGGTCTTTAAAAAAAGTCATTTTCTTTCCCGTCCTGTCATCTATGCGAACCGGCTCGGTTTCTATTTCGAGATTGTTTAGTTTGCCAATAGCTTCATCAAAATTCTCTACGTCGAATGCTAAATGTCTAAGTCCGCAAGCCTCGGGATAAGAAGGACGTTCTGGCGGAGAAGGGAAAGAAAATAATTCAATAATCACATTGCCAGCATTTAAATATAGTACTGAAGAGTGCCTTTCAGGACGATCTATTTGGTGAATTATTTGAAAGCCAAGCTTATTCACATAAAAGTCTTTCGAAATTTCAAAATTTGAAACGATGATGGCAATGTGATTGACTTTTTTTAAAATCATATTTTTATTGGTTAATGGAATAGCAAAATTTTTATTTCACACAACGCTGAGCTATGTGAAGTTCCGATGTACTCATCGGAATTTGGGCGACAGCCGCCTAGCGAGAGTTGTGCGATGTGGCAGGCGCGGTAAGTAATCTCAGGCCTTCTTTAAAAGAATAGCCCCTTCGCATAGCTCAGCGTTGTGGTGAAATGGAACAAGCGGAGCGCGTGACATTTCGCCACAACGTTACGAGTATCCGAAGTTTTTCTGTGGCGGAGCGAAAGAAAAATTTGGGTGGAGGCTTTTGGATAAAAGCCGTAACCGGATACTCGTTGTTAGCTGATGTATTCCTTTTCTTTTTTCCGACAGCAGTCGGAATTGTTTTAAAAAATTTTCAAATTTCTTTTTCCGTTTTGGATTTTGGGCAGAGGGGTAGGGGTGAATGCCCAAAATCCAAAACTCCTTATTATTCATTGTACTTTTTAATAATCGTAATGATTCCTTCATTAGCATCAACCTCAATTAAGTCACCATCATTTAAAACTTGAGTGGCGATTTTTGTTCCAATTATGCAAGGAATGCCAAGTTCTCGGGAAACAATCGCCGCATGAGAAGTTATTCCGCCTTCATCAGTTACAATACCGCTACTTTTTACAATAAGAGGCATGAGCTGTGGTCGCGTTTGTCCAGCAACAATGATAAACTCTCCATTTACTAAAGAAAGTTTTTCTTGCATGTTATCGCTCCATTTGTAAACCAATACCTTTGCTTTAATTTTTCCCTTCATTGCGATATTTCCCTTAAACTCTCGCACGCCACTATTATTTACGAGTGGGACATATTCAATAAGTTTTTTTTGTGCTTCTGTGCCAGAAAGCACAAAGACCTTTTCATTTTCAATAGCAAATAAGAACGCTTTGTTTCTGTTTTCTAATTCGACTTTTTCTAATGATGCACCTTCGAAAAGTGTCATTATCTCTTTGATTGTCGCAAAACGAATTAAAGTCTGATCACAAGAAAATCTTTTTGCTACCTCATTCAAAATATGCTTGTCGTAATAATAACCAGGCATCCAAACAAATCTCATTTCCAATCTCCAATGCCCGATTTCAGCAAGTAAATTGCAATCATCTACAATATCCGACTTGATATTATACATCTTAATAAATTCTGTTTTCTGTTTTTCAATTTCTTCTGATGACTTTGCAATCTCTGAAAGCCTATTCTCAAGATTGGCTAATTGTAATTTGCTATCATTTAAGAATTTATTGGCAAAATACTCTAATGTCCATGGCTCATGGCCATCAGCAGCGTTAAGCAGGAAATATTCTTTGTAGTGCTTGAGTACAAGCACTTTGTTGTCATTTTCTGAAAGATTTTCTTTTTTTGATTTAATTATAAAATTAAGCCAATCTTGTTCTTCCCTTCTAATTTTTGTATAAGTGGTTGGTGTTGATAAAAGAGTAAAAGCATCAATTATTTTATTTTCTGGAACAACTGCTACTAACTTTTGTTGAACACTTTTTTCTATAAGTGAAACACACTGCGGTTGGCAAGCGAGATAATAACCGAAGTTTTTCACCACAACATCTACTGATTTTTGTAAAAAATCTTTTAACTCTGAATTTGAAATTTTTGAAAAATCGGTTTCTTCAATTTTTTGATATAATCTTGTCTCAGATTCGAGCAGTGTCTTTATATCTGCGAAATATTTATTTCGATATTCAATGTCTGAAAAATCTTTTAGCCCAGCTTCAGCCGCTTTTTTCATTTCGCCCTCCTCATAATAAGCTGCCCCAATACCATTTTCATAATAATAAAACCAGTGCTTATCAGCAAATGAGGCAACTTTTGAAAGCGTATCAACGATGGGAAGAATTGACCCTGTGTCAATATCAAAAACAAAAGTATCTGCCGCTTCCCACATTTTTTGAAATTTTAATTTTTCCATATTTTTTATAAATTAGCTTCCTTTCCGCGGAAATTAGCGACGATATTTTCTCCCTCAACCTCTATATGCATAGTTTCACAATTATTGATTCCTTCCTCCTGAAAAATATCTTGGATTACATGCATTAAATAATTTTCGTGTCCAAAGGCTAATATTTTAATATTTTTTTCATGGCCGCTTTCCTGCGCTTTTTTGACACCAAATTTTGCCAGTCGTTTCAGGTTTTGGAACTGTTCATTGAATAATTCTTCCGCCGTCTCAATTTCTGGGAAAATTACTTTTATTTTTTCTCCATGTTTTGCAAGATTTCCGCCATAAGACCCCTGGTCATCAGCTTCTATAATTTTTGATGCTTCGTCATATTTTGCTTTAAATTCTGGTTCAACTGCACCCCAGTTAATATCTCCACGCTTAGCAGGCGAATTAAACAAGCTTTCAATCAACAAGTATTTAGAATTTATTGAAAGACTGTCAATTACACGAATTTCACCCTCCGCAAGTTCTTCTGACAAACCGCTTCTTGCGTGTTCTGGCTTAAGAATCATAAATCCTTTTGTATGAGCTATTGTGCGATAGATATTTGCGGTTTCGATGGCTCGCGCTTCGTTACTGGAAGCAATAAACAACGAATCTGTATCAGGGTTTAATTTGCCGAAAAAACTCTCTGCTTCTTGTTTGGCCATTTCAATACCAGCTCCTGTTAAATCTGGAGTGCTTTGATTTTCTTTGTCAAATTCTGCTTTCGGGTTCTCTGATTTCAAAATATCGCCATAAGTTTTATAGCTTGATTTGCTATGTCGAATAAATTCAACTGAATCATTAGTATCCTTTTGTGAAATGTTTATTTTTGGTACTTTTTCCATAAAATTATAAATTGGTTAACGTAGTGATTGGTCTGCTTTGTACAATGTATATTATATCATTTTCAATCGCCCATTCGATATCACACGGAAAACCATAATGATTTTCAATATTTAAGATAATTTCCGATAATTTAAAAATTTGTTTCTCATTCAATACTTGAGATGATGCTTTTGGCTCGCTAATGCTAACCCATTCGTTACCAGCTTCTTTTGATCTATAAAGTCCCTTTGTTTGCGTGTTGATATTTATATCGATGATTCTTCTCGGCTCTTTTTCAACAACATAACTATCTGGTGTAATTTCACCGCCGACTATTGCTTCTCCAAGTCCAAATCCCGCCTCAATAATAAGCTGATTTCTGTCTTGTGTGACAGGGTGGACAGAAAAAGCAATGCCTGATTTTTCGCTTTCAATCATTTTTTGCACAACAACAGCGACGGATATTTTTTGTTTGCATAAGCCCTTTTCAAATCGATAAAAAATAGCGCGTGGCGTGAACAGTGAAGCCCAACATTTTTTCACATTTTCAAGCAAGCTTTCTTCGGTTGTATTGAGATAGCTTTCAAGCTGTCCCGCCCACGCGGCGCTTATCGAATCTTCAGCGGTAGCCGATGATCTGACTGCTACAAATTTTGAATCCAGTCTTTCGAAAAACTTTTGAATTTCATCTGTAATGTCTCTAGATACTACAGCGTTAAGAATTAACGCTTCAATTTTCTCCGAGGCATATTCAACCGTGTGCATTTCCTCGTGATTGACCGAATCAAGGATTGCTTCTATTTCAACATTCAAATCAGTTACTTCTAAAAATTTTTCAAAGACATTTGAAAGAATTACAAAACCAGACGGCACAGAAATGCCTGCTTGCGTCATTTCGCCGAGAGATGCACCCTTGCCACCTGCGATTGCAGTATCAGACTTTGTGATTTGTTGAAATGTTTTTATTAGTATCATGTTGATATTAAAATCTATAAATAAATCGTTTTCGTAGCGGAGCGGAGAAAACACCTTATACCCCTCTTTAATTAAATGAAAAAGAAATTTGAAAATTTTTTAAAACAATTGGGCGATAGCCCAAAAAAGAAAAGGAATATTTCAGCTAACGCTGAGCTATGCGAAGTTCCGATGTACTCATCGGAATTTGGGCGACAGCCGCCTAGCGAGAGTTGTGCGATGTGGCAGGCGCGGTAAGTAATCTCAGGCCTTCTTTAAAAGAATAGCCCCTTCGCATAGCTCAGCGTTGTGGTGAAATGGAACAAGCGGAGCGCGTGACATTTCGCCACAACGTATCGGCATCATCTGAAGTTTTTGTTTCTTTTCCTTATTATATTAAAAATAAAAGAAGAAACAAAAATTTGGGTGAAAGAATTTTTTACTCCTTATGAATATAATTAATGAAAAATTCTTGAACCAGATATGCCGTGTTAAGTGATGTTTTGTTCAAAAATATACTCCTTATTTAAGAAAGCTCTTTTGAAATTTTTTGGTTCCAAGCTATTGACTTTTGCGGCATGTTTGATAGGATAAATAATCCATTAACGACTAACCAAAAGGAGGATTGCCCGATGTCTGTTATTGGCATATTAGCAACAATTGCTTCATTGACGGTTGTCCTGGTAGGTCTTCCAGCACAAATCGTCAAAAATTATCGCCGCAAAAGTTGTGACGGCCTCGCTCCGTCTCTAATTTACTCGGCGTGTTATACGTACACACTTTGGAGTCTTTATGGATGGACAAAGCCCGATTGGTTCCTTGTTGTAGCCCAGACTCCCGGATGTGTATTAGCGTTCATACTGTTGTTTCAGCTTTTCCATTACAGGAAGAGGCCGAAGTAGGATGACCGTTAAAACGAGCCCCGCGCGTAACATATCGCTCGGGGTTTTCTTTTCCAAAAAAAATTTCAAAAGAGCCTATTTAATAAAATATTTTTGAACAAAATTTCACTTAACGTCACCCATATCTGAAGTTTTTGCCTCGCTTCCTTAATGTTATATCAAAAGAGCTAAAGAGGCAAAAATTTGGGTGGAAGAAATTTGCACTCCTTATTGGTAGTTATTGATGCAAATTTCTGTAACCAGATATGAGTTGCTAAACGATGTTTTGTTCAAAAATAATTCCTTATTAAAAGAGCCCTTTTGAAATTTTTTCGTCTGTTATTGACATTACTTACAAAAAGTGCTTAAATGCAATGTCCAGTGACTATAAAACTGGCAAACAACCTATAAGGAGGATATGTGAAATGGAAAAGGAAACGAAAGCACTCTCAAAGTTAGATCTTTTCTTCAGCGGCGTAGTTACGCGCAATGAAAGCCACGAACTGAACCAGTTGGACGGCACGCGGGAGGCAGTTAGACATGTCGGAAAGCTTCTTGAAACAGCCTCCAAGCGCGTACTGACTAAGGAAGAAGTTTCCATTGGTTTTGACATGCTAATGAAACTCAAAACACTAACTAGTTAATTGGTGCAAGCAATATCATCGTTAATCCCAGTAGCCCTGTTGGACACAGCGTTCCAACGGGGCTTTTTTCTTTCCAAAAAAATTTCAAAAGGGCTTAATAAAAAAAATATTTTTGAACAAAATTTCGTTTAACGCTGAGCTATGCGAAGTTCCGATGTACTCATCGGAATTTGGGCGACAGCCGCCTAGCGAGAGTTGTGCGATGTGGCAGGCGCGGTAAGTAATCTCAGGCCTTCTTTAAAAGAATAGCCCCTTCGCATAGCTCAGCGTTGTGGTGAAATGGAACAAGCGGAGCGCGTGACATTTCGCCACAACGTATCGGTATATCTGAAGTTTTTGTGTAGCGATAGCGGAACAAAAATTTGGGAGAAGGAATTTTTCTTACCTTGAATTATAAATGTGAAAAATTCCTGAACCGGATATGCCGTGTTAAACGATGTATCGAAAAGAAATAATTCCGATAAAAAAATTTGCAATATCAATTATCTGTCCATGATTTTTTCTCGTTGTTCTTCAGGGTCAACGTTGATGCCCATCTCTTTTTGAACTTGCTCCAGCGTGGTGACATATAATTCAGCTCGTTTTGCCAAAAAGTCATCGTCAAAGCAATCGCCACAAACGGACATTCTTTCTTCAACTGTTCGGACAAGATACTGCAATTTTTCTAAAACCACTTTCCTAATTTCTGGGTCGCTCGTCTCAATCTCTATATTTTCAGGTTTCTGAATTTCAAGCTCCTGATCTTTTTTGCCACACTTAGTGCAATCAGCAATTATTACCTCACGACCAAGTTGGTATCTTGTCCAGACATTTTCAAGACGACCATCTATTTCGACAGTTATGGGCATCCGATTATACGGACGCTCTTGTTCTTTGCTGGAAAAAATCATGGATTCCTTCATATTGATATTGCAAAATATAAAAGTATTTCTTTTCGATATTTCGTTTAACGCTGAGCTATGCGAAGTTCCGATGTACTCATCGGAATTTGGGCGACAGCCGCCTAGCGAGAGTTGTGCGATGTGGCAGGCGCGGTAAGTAATCTCAGGCCTTCTTTAAAAGAATA